>NZ_JAUBTR010000006.1:0-110806 GCF_036705045.1 Microcoleus sp. BR0-C5 | reverse complement strand
AAGTGCGAGGGATTTTAGTCCTCTTTGAGAGGACTTTAGCTATGAGACAGGGAATTCATTCCCTGTCGGACTGTCGGTTAAAACCGACTGTAGAGTTTGACGGGAAGTGCGAGGGATTTTAGTCCTCTTTGAGAGGACTTTAGCTATGAGACAGGGAATTCATTCCCTGTCGGACTGTCGGACTTACCAAAAATATCGGTGCTGCATTTGATGTTAAGCTGACGCACCGTAATAAAATCAGCCAGTAAGGTGAATTTGACATCATAAATTATTTATGCTACAATATATACTACACAGCAATAAGCAAAATAAATCTCAATAAAAATGCCCTACGAAAAATTAGACATATCAACGCCAAAACCCGTATTATCTTGGGCAAATCACGCCCTGGGCGAAAAAGAAACCAAGATGACCGCAAACGTAGCATCTTTGCCCTTTGTATTCAAACACGTCGCACTAATGCCCGACGTACATTTAGGAAAAGGTGCTTTAGTCGGTTCCGTAATTGCCACAAAAGAAGCGATTATTCCGGCTGCTGTGGGCGTTGATCTGGGTTGTGGGATGGCTGCCATTAAAATGCCATTCAAGGCTCACAAATTAGATGGCAAACTCAAACAAATTCGACTCGATATCGAAGCCGCAATTCCTGTTGGATTTTCCGAAAACAAAGAAGTAGAAACAACTGTCACCAACTGGCAAGGATGGGGGGAGTTTAAGGAACTTCATCAAGGTGTGCAGCATCAAAACAATAAAGCCTTAAAACAAATGGGTTCCCTCGGTGGCGGCAATCATTTTATTGAGGTTTGCGTTGATACTGAAAACTTTGTTTGGCTGATGCTGCATTCCGGTTCTCGCGGCATTGGAAATTTGCTCGCACAGCAGCACATCGAGACTGCTAAAGATTTAGCTAAACTGGCCGAAATTAATCTAGCTGACAAAGATTTGGCTTATTTTGTAGCGGGTACGCGGGAGTTTGCGGCTTACTGGCACGATTTGCAGTGGGCGCAAGATTATGCTCGTTTTAATCGCGATGTAATGATGAATCGGTTTAAGCGAATTGTGGAAAAGCACGTCGCGGGTGGCAAATCTGTTAAGCCATTATTAGAGGTGAATTGCCACCACAATTACGCGGAAAAAGAGGTGCATTTTGGCGAAGATGTGTATGTTACTCGCAAGGGTGCTGTACGCGCGGATGTACAGGATTACGGGATTATTCCGGGTTCGATGGGGGCGAAGTCTTTCATTGTTAAGGGTAAAGGTAATGTTGAAAGTTACTGTAGTTGCAGTCACGGTGCGGGGCGCTTGATGTCTCGATCTCAAGCGAAGAATGTATTCACTCTCGATGATTTGGTGCGGCAGACTGAGGGGGTTGAGTGCCGGAAAGATGAGCAATTTTTAGATGAAATTCCGGGGGCTTACAAGTCTATTGATGAGGTGATGAGTCAGCAGTCAGATTTGGTGGAAGTTGTGGCGACTCTGAAGCAGGTGGTTTGTGTCAAGGGTTGACAGAAACTGGTTTATTTGTACTTCACTTAGCTAAAAATTGCTGTATAGGAAGAAGAGGGAAATTGAGCTTAACTCGATTTCCCCCCTCTTGACAAACGCTTTGTTTTCTGAAGCTTTTCTCTAACACACCATCTGTCTCGACTCAATTTCTAGCAAGCGCAGCAGTGTTTCATCGCCCTTGGCTTTGGCTGCTTGCTTTCTACGATCGAGAATATTGCAAATATTCGCCCGGTGTACTTGCGCCACTTCCACAACTGTTGGGTAATAATCCACAGTCGCTGAGGCGCGAGCTGCTGCGACATCCCGATCGCCAGCTTGAGCATCTCGCTTTTTGGTATAGTTTGTGCCGCCGTATTTTTTGGGGTTGGGAATGTGTCTCGGATACCGATAGTTCCAGTTTTGGCCCCGGTATTTGCCCGCGACTTCGCCTTCGATCATATCGACTGTCGGAATGTCGTACTCGTAGTTTGAGCCGCGATAAGTGAGTTTCATATTTTTTGATCCTTATAGGTCGATAAAAAGGGCAGTCAGGTCAGGTTTGCTTTTCTTCGCTAAAACTTTTTTAGTTTCTGTATTCAATTATACTGTTTTTTAACAGAAATCGGTTGTATTTACAAGAATTAATATTTTGAGCGGGGAGAGGGCAGCAAAAAACCCGCCGCAGCGGGTTTAATCGAACTTTTGACTAATTCGAGCCGCAGCCGGATCGAAACTGCTTGAGTTCGGAAGAACTAGCCAACTGTCACCTGATCGGTTTGCACGTTTGTGGCACCTTCTTCAGCAGAGGCGATCGCCACCAACTTGTCGAGAATTGCCTGACTGGGAACTTGACCTTTGAGAACAACCGTGCTGCTGAGCTGAGCTACATAAACAGTCTCGATATCAGCAACTTCTGAATCGGCGTCAAAAGCTAAAGCAACCCGCTTCGCTAAGCCACTTTCGTCAAAATTTCCGTCTGGGCCGACTTTAGCAGGAGCGATGGATTGCGCTTGTGCTGCTTGCTGTACTACTTGTGCCATCGGTTCAGCCGGGGCTTCAGGCTTTTCGAGTCCGAACAGTCTTTTAAACCAACCCATAGTAGTTGAGTCTCCTGAAAATACACTTTTTACAGAATAGCTCTAGAATTCCAAAAGACTCGTAATTGTTGCAAAACTCAGTGAAATTTTTCAAAATGTTTTCCGGCAGACTTTCACAATCTCAAATCTCCCCTGATATCTAGATGTTGATTTTCCTATTTTATGTATATGACGATCGCGACGCCTTGGATTGCAGATCAGTAGTCGAAATAGTTCCCACTTTTACCTTGAAAAACCTGCACAGCGCGCCGGAATACATTCCCGGTTTGTTTAACTACCAGGACATCTCGTGCTGGTCATCGAACTGTGATCACTGATACAGGGACATTGCCCTGCGCTTAATTGGGGGTAGTCCTACATAAGTAATGATGCAATTTGATGTAACCCACTGTGTGGAGATGAAAGGCAAAAATCACTACTTGTACCAATTCCCCATTCCCCATTCCCCATTACTACTCACCAATTTCCAATTCCCCATTAGAGATAATTTAATCTAATAGACATCTCCCGTAATTCTTGTGGAACAGGCATCCTGCCTGTTCAAAACCTGCTTTTTAGGAGATGTGTAATGCTTAACTTTTTAGATAATATTGTTCTGCTTCCGACCAATTCAGTTTAAGCAACGAATCATCTCCCCAGGTCAACTTGAGACTCGGCTTAATTGCTTCCACGCCCAAAGCGCTAATAATCTGGGCTGCGACAGCTTTCGCCAGTAGCGGCGGTACAGAATTTCCGACTTGGCGAAAACCGTGCCATTTTGTAACGTGAAATCTAAACCAGTCAGGATAAGAATGCAGTCGCGCAGCTTCTCTGACTGTAATGCACCGAGGGGCGATCGGGTGAATCGGTCTCGGCGAAGTATAAGCCCCCCTCGCCCTGTCGGTTCCCGCCCTGAGAGTGTTGCAAACTCCCTGGGGGTGAAGCTTGTAAAAACGGCTGATCGGCTCTTTTTCGCCGTGTTTTGCCGCCTGAAACCTTTCCATACATTCCTCAGAATGTTTAGTTCGCAAACTACAAGATAGGATTTGTCGATCGTACTCGCGATCGTAGGAATAATCATCATCCAAACCATCAATTCCGCGCATTATACTCGCATAACTGCTGCACTTTCCGTACTCCGCTATTACCCAATCTCTGTGCAGCAACTCGCTGTACTTTTCCACATCCGGCAAATCTCCAATCGCATCCCAAACTGTCGGGACAGCAGGTAAATTAATTTTTTTATAGCGTTTAGGAATTTTAATTTTCGGCAGTATAGTAGTTTGCTGAGGGTATTTTGGTAGCTCATAACCTTCTTTGCACCCAATCAAAAATAATCGTTTGCGAGCTTGCGGAACTCCGTAGTGAACGGCGTTGAGAACTTGATAATTTTCTTCTACTTTATAGCCACATTTGAGAAAAGAGCTAATTAAAAGATTCAGGAGCTCTTTGTGTTCTCCTGATGCAATTCCCGGTACATTTTCCATTACGAAAAACTTGGGTTTTAGCTCCAAAACTAAGCGCTGAAAGTGAAAAATTAAAGAATTTCGTGGGTCGTCCACCTCGCGCTTGCCCATCATGGAGAATCCTTGACAGGGCGAACCGCTGATTACTACGTCTATCTCGCGCCGCCCGATCGCCGATTTTTTCCTAATTTCTGAGCCCGTAAGCTGTGTGACATCTTTGCACAGAATAGAACACAGCGGGAAATTAAACTCGTGTGTAGCGCAGTGAATAGGGTCAATTTCGACGGATGCAAGTACATCAAAACCTGCTTGTTCAAAGCCCAGGGTCATGCCGCCCGCGCCTGCAAATAAATCAACAGCGATCGGTCGCTTTTTCCGATTGCTTGGCATAACATTTCAATAAAAAAGTTGCTTTAATAGAAATTAAGGAAATCAACCGCGTTTCTGGTAATAAATCGTGAATTTGTCCACCAGTCAGCCACAAAGGAACCGGGTTTATACATAACCTTTCAATACCAAAATTGCTTTAATTTGCTCTATTTAATTTAACATTTTTCATTATTTCCGCAGCGGCTCGATCGCACACACCCACATCTCCGAGATTTTGCCGCATTTCCCGATAACCTGCCAAAGTTTGCTGGCGTCGATCGGCATTTTGCAGCAATTCCAATGCGTGATGCACTATATTTTCCGCAGTCGCCTCGTCTTGCAGCAACTCCGGGACGATCGGCTTCATTTGCACCAAATTGGGCGGAGACATAAAAGGAATCGAAAATTTCAGCACGTGGCGAGCAATAACCGCCGTAATCGGACTGACGCGGTAGGCGACAACTTGCGGAACGTCGAGCAAAGCTAGCTCCAGATTAACAGTACCAGATTTAGCGATCGCCAGATCGGCAGCAGCCAAGATTTCCAGAGTTTGATTTTCTAACAGAGTAGCCCGCAAACCGTAATTCTCGATCGCCTGTTCGATTTTGCTGCGAAAAGCGTTGTTAGCAAGCGGAATCCAAAAATGAACTTCCGGCAATTTAGCTTGAATAATTTGAGCTGCCTCAAATATAACCGGCATCAGGTACTTGAGTTCTTGGTGTCTAGAAGCGGGAATTAGGGCGATCGACACCTGTTCCGGCACAATTCCCAAAGTTTTGCGGGCAACTTCCCGGCTGGGCGCAGATTGCATTCTATCCACCAAAGGATGACCAACCCAACTCACTTCGGCTCCTTTTTCTCGATAATAACAAGCTTCCTCTGGGAAAATTGCCAAAAGTTGGTCGCAAATATTGACAATCAGATCAGTATTGCGAGGAGAAATCGACCAAACCCATTCTTGAGGTGCGATGTACCAAACCACCGGCAAATCAGGCAAACAGCGGCGGATGTAGCTGCCAATACCGAGATTTGGAGTCAAATAATCAATCAATACAACAGCATCGGGGCGAAAGTTTTTGAGATATTGTTTAGCTTTTTGCTGAACTTTGATTGTGGGCCAAATATACGGCACTGATTCTATAATGCCCATAGAACCAATGCCCACAGTATCGCCTAAAATAGTAGCACCCGCTTCCGCCATACGAGGGCCGCCCAATCCGGTTATTTCTAACTCCAAACCAGCGGCGACAGCGTGACGTTTTAAGGCTGCAACTAACAAAGATCCTTGCAAATCGCCCGAAACCTCACCAGTGCTAATAAAAATTTTCATAAACTCCTCAATATCATCGGTAAGGTGCGTCAGACTAAAAACTCTTTGAGTTACCTCTAGGTGGTGACTGACGCACCCTACAGCTTCCTTCTACTTCTTCTACTTCTTCTACTTCTTCCTTCGTTTCCTTCGCGTCTTCGCGGTTCAATAATACTAATTCTTCTGGCGCGAAAGAATTAATATAAGCCTCATTTACTTCTTGCCAGGAATCAAACCGCGCCGCCCTTTGGTTATAGACTGCTGCACAAATCTCCGCAGGTGCTGCAAGTGGGGGTTTTCCGGCAACAAATCCAAATGTTCCAAAGCTTGATTTAGAGTGTAGCCAGAATGATATAGAATACGAAAAGTTTTCTTCAAAACTAGCAAATCTTCTGCTGTAAAACCAGCGCGTTCGAGGCCTATTTTGTTGATGGCTCGCACTCTCGAAGGATTCCCCTCGACTAGCATATAAGGAGGTACGTCTCGATCGATCCTGCTCAAGCCGCCCACCATAGACAAGCGGCCGATGTGGACAAACTGATGAACGCCCAAAACACCGCTCAATCGGGCTTGAGACTCGATTTTAACGTGTCCGGCTAAGGCTACAGCATTGGCGATAATTACTCGATCGGCGATCGCGCAATTGTGTCCCACATGAACATAAGCCATCAATAGATTATGATTGCCAATAGTCGTGCTTTCCCCCGCTCCAGTAGCGCGGTTAATTGTCACATATTCCCGAATGAGATTGTTGTCGCCAATTTTCACCCTAGTCGGAGAACCCTCGTATTTCAAATCTTGAGGTTCCAAACCAATCGCCGCACCGGGGAAAATTTGATTGCGAGCGCCTATTTCAGTTAGCCCGTCGATAATTGCATGGGCGCCAATCTTAGTTTCCGGCCCGATTTTCACTCTTTCCCCAATTACAGCATAAGCTCCCACTTCTACAGTCGGGTGAAGTTCAGCACCGGGATGAATCACAGCAGTTGGGTGAATCAAAGTAAGCATTTTTTATTAGTCAGTTTTCAGTTTTCAGTTTTCAGTTTTCATACAAAATCAAGCTTAAATACCCCGTTTATTTCTTAGTCCGCGGCGGACTTCGTTTGTGTAGTAGCGATTTCAATCGCCGAATCATCAAGGAGTAACCAACCAGGATTTAGTATCAGTAGTCAATTGTCAATTGTCAATTGTCATTGGTTATCAGGAATATAGAGAAATTCCCAAATAACACATAACCAATCACCAATCACCAATCACCAATCACCAATCACCAACTTAATCTACCATCGAAAACGTCAATTCTCCTTCACAAACTTTTTGTCCGTCTACTTCAGCCACAGCCTGCATTTTTGCGAAGCGGCGGCGTTTTACCCACAGCAATTCTACAGTCATCAGCAACTGATCGCCCGGTACAACCTGACGACGGAACTTGACTTGATCAATGCCGGTAAACATCCACAATCCTTGCTTGATGTCGGGCAACTGAGCCAGAACAATACCGCCAACTTGAGCCATCGCTTCGACAATTAATACTCCAGGCATAATCGGCCGTCCGGGAAAATGCCCTTGAAAATGCGGTTCGTTGAAAGTCACATTTTTAATTCCTACAGCCTTCTCCGACGGCACGTAATCAACAATCTTGTCAACCAGTGCAAAAGGATAGCGATGAGGCAATAATTTCTGAATTTCTTCGAGAGTAAAAGTAGATTTAACCACTGGAGAATCTTCACCGTTTTGGGTGGGGACGGATTCAGAATTAGCAGTATTGAGGGTGTTAACTTCAGTCAGCGTAGACATTTCTTGAAGAATTTTGAGTGTGGTATTGCAGAAGGCAGAAGTCAGAAGGAAGATGCAATCTTAACAGAAGATCACCTGTTTTTTCCTAACTTTTATCTAGGGTAGCTAGAGCTTCCCATTTCAGGGCTTGGGCGAGTTGAACGTGCAGGTTGTGACTGGCTTTGTAAGCCAAGTAGTGAGCTTTTGGCCAAGTTCCGAGCAGACTGAGGTCGCCTGCTAGGTCTAGGATTTTATGGCGCACTGGTTCGTTCGCAAATCTCAAAGGCGGGTTAAGCCAGCCGGATCGATCGCAAACTAGGGCGTTCTCTAGGGTACCACCTTTGATCAAACCTGCTTGTCGCAATTGGTCAACTTGGCGAGCAAGTCCAAAAGTGCGGGCTGGGGCGATCGCCGTCGCAAAACTTTCTGCTTCTGGCGACCAACTGTACCATTGATTGCCGATCGCCTGTTCCTCAAAATCAATTCCGTAACTAAATCGAGTTTCGGCTGAGGGTAAAGCCGCTGCAAAAGCATCCCCGTGGCGCACCCAAATTGGCTGTTCTAGGACGAAGGAGGAAGTGGGGGCTTGCTTCGATTCTTGAGGAACTAAGCCGGTATGGGCGATCGCCTCTACCCAAACCTGAGCCGAACCGTCCAGCAGAGGCACTTCCGGCCCATCAACCTCAATTCGAGCATTATCCGCTCCCATCCCCGCCAAAGCGGCTAATAGATGCTCTACAGTGCGAATTTGAGCATCGATACCTGCCAGTTCCGTTGAAAGTGCAGTCTGACAAACCGCCTCAATTTTGGCAGGAATTATCGGAGCACCAGGCAAGTCAATTCTGACAAAATAGCGGCCTTCCCCAACATCCGCCGGCAAAACTCGGACGCGAGTTGGTTCGCCGCTGTGCAAACCGATTCCCGACAGTTCAAATTCAGATTTTAGGGTACGTTCAATAATCATTAGTCATTAGTCATTAGTCATTAGTTAGTAGTCATTAGTCATTAGTTAGTAGTCAGTAGTTAGTAGTCAACTGTCAACTGTCAATTGTCAAGCCAACTGCCAACTGCCAACTGCCAACTGCCAACTGTCAACTGTCAACTGCCAACTGCCAACTGCCAACTGCCAACTGCCAACTGCCAACTGCCAACTGCCAACTTAGAATCGCTCACCAATTCCAAAGTGAATTTGATTGTCCCCAGTGTCGTTGATACCGTAATCGATCCGGATCGGCCCTAAAGGAGATTGAACCCGCACGCCGAGGCCGTAACCGTAACCGCTACCGGGCTTTTTGCGGATACCGGCAGGGTCGCCTGGGACATCTTTGCCTGTGCCCAAGTCAGTGCCAGCATCCAAGAATAGTGCTCCGCCGATAAACGAAATAATCGGGAAACGGTACTCCACGCTGGCTTCTAGGAAGCTGCGGCCGGCTCCGAGGTCGCCTTCGTCGTATCCGCGCACCGAGTTGGCGCCGCCCAAGGCAAAGGCTTCGTATGGAGGCAAATCTCCGAATACGGTGCCGCCCCTAAAACTGAATGCCAGGGTTTGAGGGCCGGCGGTAAAGTTAGTGTACTTGACTGGTAGGTACAAGCTGTAGCTGGCCCGCAGGCGGTTTAAGAGGATGCTGCCGGAACCTACAGGAATCGATTGTTCCATCCCAAACCTGAGCAGGGAACCGCTAGTGGGGCGGAGGGGGTCGTTGCGTCGATCGCGCACAACACCTGCTTGCAAAGTTGTCAAGTCATCCGAACCCGAATCGCTAAAACTCAACTGGTTGCCGAGTTCGTCCTCGGACTCGCGACGGCCTTTGCGATCGGTAATTGAGACTCGCTGGTACTGCAAACCGACTGAAGCAGTCCACTCAGGATCGGCAAAAGGATTGCGCGACAGGGGACGGGTGAAATTGATGCCGGCCCCGGTGCGATTGATGCGGGGTCGATCGTCGTTGGGCAATCTGACTTCCCGTTCGCCGCCGTCAAAAATCACGCTGATCGATCGTCTTCTAAACGCATTAATCGTATAAGAAGTCCGGTAAGGATCGCCCGCAATCCAGGGATCTGTAAAACTCAAGTCAAACAGATTTTGGCGTTCCCCGATTTGTACTTCAGCCCCCAATTTCTGGTTCCTACCTCTCAAGTTTTGCTGCTGGTAACTCAGCGTACCGAACAAACCCGTCGCGGAACTCAAACCCGCACCAGCCGCCAGAGAACCAGTATTTTTCTCAATGACGTTGACAATTACCCTTGCCTTGCGGGGGTCAGTCGTTCCCGGTTCCAAGGCAAGTCGCACGTCTTCAAAAATTCCCAAACCAAACACCCGTCTCAAATCCCTTTCCGCCTTGGTGCGGTTAAAGATGTCTCCAGGCTTGAGTTCTACTTCGCGGGTGATGACAAACTGACGGGTGTTGCCTCCGATCGGCTGACCCGTGGCATCTGTTGCCTCTCCCTCCTTGTTCAGGAAGCGGACATCAACGGATTCGATCTGGCCTTCTGCCACTACCAGGGTGACAGTGCCGTCGTCTCCTACTTGCGGGGCATCAGTGATTTGGCCCAAAACATAGCCGTTCTCTTGATACCACGCATTAATTTTTTTCACTCCCTCTTCAAAGCGGCGGAGGTTGAGAATTTTGCCGTATTGATCGCGGAAGCTTTCGTCAATTACGCTTTGGGGCAGCACTTGCTGACCGGTGATTGTCACTCCCCGCAACACCGGATTTGGCTGCACAATAAAAGTCACCCGGACGCCCAACGGGGTGTCTTCCGGTACTGCCCGCACGTTTCTAAAAAAGCCTGTGGCAAAAATGGCGTTGATGTCTTGTTGCAGTTGGCTGCGGTTGGTCGTGCGTCCCGGTTGGGTGCTGATGACTCGGTAAATTTCGCTTTCCAAGTCTTCCGTCGCCCCGGTGACTGTAACTTCTGCAACTAGCACTTGCGGTTCGGCCGCCCCGGCGGGTGCAGGGGTTTGTCTGGGCTGCGGTGCCAGGCCAGGGGGCAATGGGGGAACGGTGTCGGTGGGCGGTCTGGTCGGGGCCGGTCTGGTCGGGGCCGGTCTGGGGGTAACTTGGGCGTTTTGAGCGATCGTCCCTGATTCCTCTGGTTTCCCTAGCTCTGCTGCGATCCAGGCGGGCGTTACCGCCGCTTCCGATGGGGGGAGCGAGCTGTCCTGTTGCGTCTCTGGCAGGGCGTTTTGGCTGCTAGAGGCAGGGGAGGGGTTGGATGCTAGCTCGGGTTTGAGTTGAAGCAAGGAAGGCGAAACCGGGGAGGGCGTGTCGGTGAATCCGTCTCGGGGTTTGCGGTCGTTTTCTCCTCGGGCTGGGGCCTCCGCTATTTTTAGGGCTTCCCCTTTGCTGGTTTTACCGGCTTTGCGGTTTTGAGGATGATTTTGGGTTAATTCTGGAATGGGGCGATCGGGTAATTCGATCGACGGGGCGGGCTGGGCGGCAGCCAAAGCTTCCTCTGCTGATTCAGAGTAGGATGTTTGGCCGTTTGCAGAATTTGATAACCCGAATGTTGCTGAGGCAGTAAAAACTGCCACCAATACAGCAGATAAACGCATTTTTGTTCACTTTTTTGGGCAATCCACACACCACATTAGTCATTATTCATTAGTCATTAGTCATTAGTTATTTAAGTCGGTGGAATTTCGCGCTGACCGCTAATTGATGACTGTTGACCGCTGATTGCTGACATCGAAAACAGAAGGGTGACAAACTGTGCAATTCTAGCGCATTACCAAGGCCTCTAGACTTTCTGAGCTAGAACCCGTTGCAGAACTTGCTGGTAAGCAGTTTCTACCGATCCTAAGTCGCGGCGGAATCGGTCTTTGTCCATAACACGGGCGTCGGGGTCGGCTTCTGCGTTGTCCCAGAGGCGGCAGGTGTCGGGACTGATTTCGTCGGCGAGGATCAGATTTTGATGTTGGTCGATACCGAATTCTAGTTTGAAGTCTACCAGGGTGATGCCACACTGGCTGAAAAATTCTTTGAGTATTTCGTTAATTTCGCGGGCGGCGATTTCTAGTTGGTCTACTTGTTCGGGGGTGGCTAACTGCATTAGCAGCAGCCTGTCGCGGGTCAGCAGCGGGTCTCCCAAATCGTCGTTTTTGTAATAAAACTCGACCAGCGGCGGATTGACAATTGTGCCTAGGGCGAGTCCGGTTTGCTTGCAAAGACTGCCGGCGGCAATGTTTCTGACTACGACTTCCAAGGGCAAGATTTGGACGCGACAGACTCGCATTTGGTTGGGGGCCGGCGTGTCGATGAAGTGGGTGGGAATGCCTTTGGCTTCTAGCATCCGAAACAGGTGGGCGGATACGGCGCAGTTGATTTCGCCTTTGCCGACGATGCTGCCGCGTTTCTGGGCGTTAAAGGCTGTGGCGTCGTCTTTGAAGTGGGTCAGCAAAATTTCGCTGTCTTCGGTGGAGTAGAGGATTTTGGCTTTGCCTTCGTAGAGTTTGCGATCGGCTGACATGGCGATTAATAATGTAGATGAGTTTTAGATTTTACCGTAGCTCGATCGGGTGTTATTGGCGAGTTTTTGGATCTCGGCTGCACCGCTCATTCTCTGACCAAGAATTTCTTGAGGGTACAAGCCCCCAGATTTATCCGTGGAATCAATCCAAAATCTAAAATCTAAAATCCTCAAGCCCCCGCATTTATCCGTGGGGTCAATCCAAAATCTAAAATCTAAAATCTAAAATCGAATGAGGGGCGAGTACACCTGTAGGTAGATACCTTCATCGGCCCCGGCATAAATGATTCTTGACAAAGGACAATAGAGATTAAACCTGCTGGGTTCGCGATCCGTGCTGGCTAAACCTCGCAAACGAAACGGGCGCTTAAAAAACATCTATAAAATGGCTGATTTATGCAAAACAAAAAAATTCATATCCTCTTGGTAGAAGATGATGAGGTTGATGTGATGAACGTCCGGCGAGCGTTCAAAAAAAATAACATCGTCAACCCCCTCTACATTGCTGCCAATGGATTAGAAGCTCTAGCCATATTGCGTGGCGAAGGAAAAATAGATCCTCCCATGCCTCAAGCGCGCCGGTTGATTTTGCTGGACTTGAATATGCCGAGAATGAGCGGGATCGAGTTTTTGCAAGAATTGCGACTGGATGAATGTTTGAGGTCGATTCCGGTAATCGTCCTCACGACTTCTAATGAAGATAGAGATAAAGTAAAAGCTTATAATTTGAATGTAGCGGGCTATATTCTTAAACCTGTTACTTTTTCTAACTTTGTGGAAGTGATGGCTACCCTCAACAGATACTGGATGCTGAGCGAAATTCCCTAAATAAGAGAAAATTTAACAGGAAAAGTTTCAAGGTGGCTTTGGTGATTTTTCAGTGGTGCATTTATTTTAATTACTTTTTGTAGGCCGCAGCTTTTTCGGAGTAATCCACAATTCGGTTCTTATGGACAAAATTCTCACAATTCTGATAGTTGATGACGATGCAGTCGATCGAATGGCGATCAAACGTTCGCTCAAGTCCGCTGGTGTTTCGGCAGAAGTTACTGAGGCAGAAGACTGCGCGGATGCCCTGGCCCAACTCTCGGTCAGCAAAAATTATACTCAGGCTACCGCTAAACTATCCAAACAAAATAAATCTCAACCTTTAAGCGAGGTTGAGGAGATAGAAAATGGGCTGCTATTAAATCAAATATTTGAGTGCAAATTTGACTGCGTATTGCTCGATTACGGATTGCCGGACGGAGACGGACTGAGTTTGGTAAAAAATCTACGAGAAGCGGGGCTAAAAGTTCCCTTAATTGTGCTCACTGGTCAAGGTGACGAACAAATTGCTGTGGAATTGATGAAGGCAGGAGCTTCTGATTATATCGCTAAAAACAAGCTTTCTCCAGAGAGTTTGTCTCGCAGTTTGTACAATGCAATGCGCGTTTACCGTGCCGAATCTCAGGCGTTTCACACCAGTCAAAAACTCAAGGAAAGTGAAGAACGATACAGGTTAGTTTTAGAGGGAGTTAACGACGGAATTTGGGATTGGGATTTAAGTAAAAATGAGGTATATTGGAACGATCGCCTTTTGGAAATTATCGGTTTGTCGCGAAAGCAATTTGGCAGGACGATGGACGCTCTATACAACCGCCTGCACCCCGATGACAAGGAGGGAATCGTCGCGGCGATCGCCGCTCACTTGGAACAAGAAATAGACTATAATGTAGAATTCCGGCTGCTACACTCGAACGGTGTTTACCGCTACTGCACTTCTCAGGGAAAAGCTCAGCGGAATTCCCAAGGAAAACCGCTGCGGATGGCCGGCATGATTAGCGACATTACCCAGCGCAAACAGGCGGAAGATGCTCTGGAAAGGGAACGGCTGCAACTGAGACAAATTATTAATTGCGTGCCTGTAGCAATGGCGATGTTCGATACACAAATGCGCTATATGGCTAATTCTAAAAAATGGATTAGTCAATTTAATTTGCAGTTGCCGTCCCTGAATAATCTCAGCCATTACGAATTGTTTCCAGATACGCCGAATCGCTGGAAAGTAATGTACCAACAAGCGCTCACAGGTCAGGTAGTTTCTGTGAGCGAAGATGCCTGGGAACGAGCCGACGGATCTGTTCTGTACCTGCGGTGGGCTGCTCACCCTTGGTACGATCCAGACGAGAAAGTCGGGGGAATTGTGATGGTTGCCGACAAGATTAATGAGTTGGTGGAAGCGCGGGAAACTGCCTTAGAAGCTAGCCGGGTGAAATCGCAATTCTTGGCGAACATGAGTCACGAAATTCGCACTCCGATGAATGGGGTTTTGGCAATGGCTCAATTGCTGCTGCGCGCTCCTCTGGAACAGAAACAGCGGGACTGTGCTCAGACGATTTACCGCAGTGCTGAACATTTGCTAAATGTTATTAATGATATCCTCGATTTCTCTAAGATTGAAGCGGGAGAAATGCGACTGGAAAAGTCTAATTTTGATTTGGATACTTGCGTTGAGTCTGTGATAGAAATTATAGCGCATTTGGCCGAAGAGAAAGGTATTGAATTGAATATTTTAGTTGACAGCTCAGTGCCGAGAAAGTTGGTGGGCGACTCGGGCAGATTGAAGCAAGTTTTGCTGAATTTGACGGGGAATGCCATAAAATTTACCGATCGCGGTCAAGTTCTAGTTCATGTAACGGTGAAACAGGGCAACCGACTCGCAGACGGTAGACAAGGGGCAAGATTGCTATTTTCCGTGCGGGATACTGGCATTGGAATTTCGGCCCAAGGGCAAACAAAGCTGTTCCAATCTTTTTCTCAAGTAGACGATTCTCCGACTAGGCCTTACGGCGGCACGGGTTTGGGTTTGGCTATTTGCAAGCAATTAGTGGAGATGATGGGAGGGGACATTGGAGTTCGCAGTTTGCTAGGCAGCGGTGCTACTTTTTGGTTTACAGTACCTTTGGAAAAACAGTTGCCAGTTGAGCCCCATGATCCCGAACTTGCGGGCAAGAAGCTGTTAGTAGTATCGGAAAGCGCTTTGAGGAGGGCAGCGGTGCGATCGCTCGCTCAAAGTTGGGGTGCCCGCTGCGATGAGGCAGAAACTGTTGCTGAGGCTTGGAGTTGGTTGAACAATGCCCAGGGCGGGATTTCTCAGAATTCGGGGGAGGGGGGAAAAAGCTGGGATGTGGTGCTTGTGGACTTGCAAATGCCGGAGTTGGATGCGGAGGAATTTGCGAGAAAAGTGCGATCGACCTCGAAAGTTGGCTCGTTAATCGCCATGACTGCTTTGCGGGAACAGCCAAAAGCTGAAGCGCTTTGCAGTGGGGATTTTAACGGATATTTGATCGAGCCGGTGCGGCCAAGCCGGCTGCTTGAGGCAATGCTTGCGCCGGTTAAGGGAACGGGAGAGTTTGGGAGGCGGGAGGCTGCTAATACTTGCAAATTGCCAGCAGTTAATTCTCAATATGTTACTCCCAATTCGCCGTCATCCCTGAGAATTTTGCTGGCGGAAGACCACCCGATCAATCAACAAGTTCTTGTCGAACAGTTGGCAGTTTTAGGCTATCAGGCTGACTGCGTGGTCAACGGTCAAGAAGCGCTGGATTTGCTGGCAAAAAAAAGCTATGATTTAGTGCTGATGGACTGTCAAATGCCGGTACTTGACGGTTACAAAACGGCGCAAAAGCTGAGGGAAATCGAAGGAAGCGATCGGCATACTTTTGTGATGGCTTTAACTGCTCATGCTATGCCGGGGGAACGAGAAAAGTGTCTGGCGGCGGGGATGGACGATTATCTCAGCAAACCTGTAGATTTAGATGCTTTGGCGGCGGCCCTGAAAAAGTATGAAGCCCTAAAGGTTCAGGGTGAAAATAAGTATGGAGTAAAAAGTATTAACTCGGAAAATAAATCTCAATTAGCAACAAATTATACAGAACTTGTGGAAAAAGCGCAGGTTGTGGCTCTGCCCGCACCAAGGGCGATCGCACTTCAAACTTGGGAACATAGAGACTGCGACGGACTGTTCGACAAGAGCAGATTGGAGCAACTCGGACGAGTTAATATTAAATTACCAGAGCGACTTTTGCAAGCTTTT
Organism: Microcoleus sp. BR0-C5; assembly: GCF_036705045.1. Taxonomy (NCBI): domain Bacteria; kingdom Bacillati; phylum Cyanobacteriota; class Cyanophyceae; order Oscillatoriales; family Microcoleaceae; genus Microcoleus; species Microcoleus sp. BR0-C5. The sequence continues at coordinate 94,777 of NZ_JAUBTR010000006.1, read as the reverse complement.
GTGGCAGACGCCCAAGCTGATATGGCTGCTGCCAAACTAGCTCTAGAAGCTAAAGATTGGCAAGCTGTGGAATATCAAGCCCACCGTCTCAAAGGAACTTCTGCTAATGTGGGAGTTGTTCTGATGTCCGATTTGGCCGCACAATTGGAGCATCAAGCGCGAGGCTTTCAATCTGAACCACCAGAGGTGGAATTGTTAAATATTGAGAGGATTGAGAACATATTAGTGAGTTTGTCTAGTCATTTAGCCCGGGTTCAAGAATTTGTGGAAACTCGAATGTTTGGTTAATATCTTACTCGCTCGGAGTCGATATTAGTCGGCGATTAAAATCGTCATTACAAAAACGAAGTCCCTCTCTAAGAGACTAAGAAATAAAGCGGTACGGTACGGAGGGTGCATCCTAGATATAAAATTTATAATAGGGAAATTTAGTTTGTTTCTTTCTTCACTCCCTGTCCTCTGCGTTCTCTGCGGTTAATTTAAAAAATAATTAAGTTAGCTATGAATTACGATACCAGTACAAACACTATTTTAGATAGCGATTCATTAGAAAATGATGAAAAACTGCTCACGCCTTTGATGACATTTGCGAGAGAAGTTTTATTGTATGAAAATAAGGCTATTGCTGAGCAAAATTCTGTAAATGCTGTGCCGTACTTACCCGACGAAATCAATAATTATTGTGTTGAGAATTTGGTGGCAAAAGTCGCTCGGTGCTGTCGGGAAAGCAAGGTGGGGAAAAAATTACCTACGGCTTTTTACGTTCACGTTTCGGCTTTGCAGACACTCAACCCTGTCCTCGGAATCTACGAAAATTGTGCCAGACGCACTCTCGAAAAGATTGATGAAGCAACGTTAGTGAAATTTTTGCTCCATCAACCTAAAATATCTTATCTTTTTTACCCTGATTTCGATACAGATGCTCATCCTGCTTTGCAAACCAGCATCCAAATTAATCTAGCAACAGGGGAAGTGAAATATTTCGATTACAGCAACAGCGAAAATCCCCCTGTTTTGCACCGCAAGGAAACTTTTGTAGCTGCGGATTATCCCAATTACGAAAAGTTTGCGAGGCTGACTCGCTGCGAGGAAAAGTGGGGGCTGCTGGACAATACTAGCGTTATCGGCACTCGCGAGGGTTGGCTCAAATATTTGGGATATTGCGGTGTAGAAATCCAAGATCATACTGTTGTCGAGCGTTTGAAACAGGAGAATAGTGAGCTATCAATTCCTAAGATCGAGCGGCACAAAGCTGCAATGGTACGCAATTCGCTTTCTAAACCTCTGCGTCTGCTTTTAGAGGCTGATTTAGCGAGGGACGGGGCGACTTTTTTTGATTACGGTTGCGGTTTCGGCGGGGATGTTAAATATATTGCACAAGAGGGTTATGCTATTTCTGGTTGGGACCCATACTATCAGCCGGATACTCCGCGAATTTGTGCTGATATTGTGAATATTGGTTACGTGATTAATGTGATTGAATCTTTGGCGGAACGCCGAGAAGCTTTGCTCAATGCTTGGGAATTAACTAAGAATTTATTAGTTGTGGCGGCTCAAGTTTTGATTGACGATCGCCAACAAGGTCAAATTGCTTACGGGGATGGGGTGATTACTTCTCGAAATACTTTTCAGAAGTATTACGAACAGGAAGAGTTGAAGGTTTATATCGACCAAGTTTTGAATGTTGATGCAATTCCTGTTGCTTTGGGGATTTATTTTGTGTTTCGGGATGCGGCGGAGGGTGAAAGTTTTCGTGCTTCTCGGTTTCGATCGCACTTATCGACTCCCAGAGTGCGATCGCAAGTTAAGCGGTTTGAGGATTATGCGGAAATGCTGGCTCCTTTGATGGCTTTTGTGAGCGATCGGGGCCGCCTTCCGGTTAAAGGCGAACTAGCGGAAGAATCGGCGATTAAGGGGGAATTTCACAGTTTTAATCGCGCTTGGAGGATCATTTTGCAAGCAACGGATGCGGATGATTGGGAGAAAATCGCCGACAAGCGCCGCCAAGATTTGCTGGTATATCTCGCTCTCAACGGTTTGGGCGATCGACCTTCAATCCGCCGACTCCCGGCTCAAATCCGCAACGACATCAAAGGTTTGTTTGACAATTATCAAAAAGCTTGCACTTTGGCAGATTTAATGCTATATAGTTTGGGCAAACCTGATATTGTTGCGGACTGCTGCGAAGATAGTGCGATCGGCTACAAACAGCATGGTTCCCTTTCTGTTCACGTCTCTGCATTAGAAGAACTAGATCCTTTGCTCAGGCTCTACGAAGGCTGCGCCAACCGCACAATTGGCAGACTTGACGGCGCGACAATTATCAAATTTTACGCTCGCAGACCTCAGATTTCCTATCTATTTTATCCCGATTTTGACACTAACCCGCATCCAGCCCTTCACACTTCTATGCACATAGATTTGCGCGACCTTTCTGTGAGCTATCAAGACTATTCTGATGTGTATAATCCGCCAATTTTATTGAGAAAAGAAGCTTTTGTTACTGCTAGTTATCCCCATTATGACAAGTTTGCGAAACTCACCCGCCAAGAAGAAAAGTTAGGTATTCTCGATCGTGGCGTAGTTAAGAAACATCGGGAATGGATGAAGTGTTTGGAAGAAAATTGCGTTAAAATTAAGGGTCATAAGTTGTTTTGGCGATCGAATGCTGACCCAGAAAAATTGAAAATGCTGCAAAAAGCTGCGTCGGAACGCCAGCCGAAAAAGATTGAGTTTAATCCAGGAAAGATTGAACGAACCGCAGAGGGCACAGAGGATGGAAAAGAAGAGGGAGAGGAATAGTCATGGAAGCAGATTATGATTTTAGTTAGGGTAAGCGAGGGCGATCTATCTAACATTACCTCGGAAAACTCGGATATCAGCTATTACAAGTGTGACGTTCAAACGTGAAGTTATGATTAATCTACGCTCGGCGACTTCCGCTGATTTGGATCTGTTACGACACTGGGATGAGCAACCTCACGTAATTTCGTCAGATCCTAACGATGACTGGGCTTGGGAGATGGAACTTGAGCGCGCGCCAGATTGGAGGGAGCAATTGATTGCGGAAATCGATGGTCGTCCCATTGGATTTATCCAGATCATCGATCCGGCACGTGAGGAGAGCAACTATTGGGGTGATGTTACGGCGGATCTTCGTGCCATTGACATTTGGATTGGGAAAGAGGCTGATTTAGGCAAAGGCTATGGAACAAAAATGATGCAGCTTGCAATTGTCAGATGTTTCGCAGATCCGGCGGTGAAGGCTGTCCTCGTCGATCCGCTTGCCAATAATACTCGCGCTCACCACTTCTACGAACGTCTTGGCTTTCAATTTATCGAGTACCGAAAGTTCGGTGACGATGATTGCTTCGTTTATCGCCTGAACCGAGTAGATTGACACATGGAATAAAATTATTGATTTTCTAAGATAATTGCGGGGACTTATAACAGGGAATTGTTCACCGGGCACAAGAGTCGCAACATTCGTCTTTATCAGTGGCTCGGATACAAGCTATTCAATAGTGAAAAAATAAACAAAACCTTGTCGTTCGTGTTCACGATCGTTTTTTGTGAATAACGTATTGACATTGTAAATACATTTTACCTATACTAGGGAGCATGAATGTATACTTCGTGCTCAATGGCATTACCTTCGCATGGGACGACTCAAAAGCGCGGATCAATCCCACAAATCATGATGGGGTTACTTTTCAACAAGCTGCTGAATGCTTCTTTGACCCATTTCTAGTTGTCGTTGATGCCAGCCGCAATCAGGAAGCGCGTGATGCTGTGATTGGGCTAGATAGTCGGTGGAATCTACTGTATGTGGTTCACATTGAGCGTGAAGAGAATGTCATTCGGATTATTTCAGCACGTAAAGCAACTCGTCAGGAGAGGGCAGAGTATGAAGGTTGAAGCATTAAAGCAGCGATTAGACCGAAACCGTCCAATGACTAGCGTAACGATCCGTATGCCCGAAGATGTTGTCGAAGATCTAAAGAAAGTTGCACCCTTGTTAGGTTTTTCGGGTTATCAGCCATTAATTCGTGCTTATATCGGTCAAGGTTTGCGCGTTGATTTAGAACGATTTGAGAGCGAGACAGTGACAGCTTTAGTAGCAAGTTTGAAGCGTCGAGGTGTCAGCGATGCAGTTATTGATGAGGCATTAAACGAAGTCCTTCGTGCTGAGTCCTGTTAATTGTGTCTAGCCAGCAGCATTTCATATCAAATCCGTTGACATCGGAATTATTCATCTCTCTCTTCTGGAGACTCTGCGCCCTCTGCGGTTAAATCATTCCGGTACAATCGGAATTGATACCATTACAAACGTCACTGTCTCATAAACGCAGACGCAACCATCCTACTTTTGACAAAGCAGTTCCCCTCGGACAAGAATGGCGTAAGTCTGCTGAATAGCTCAATACCTGCACGCGGGCCAAAAACCCGGTTTCTGCGTGAATATCTCAAGGGATAATCCACGATTTTTCCTAGAAACCGGGTTTTTTAGGTTGATAGTGCGTAAGTCTTGTTAAGCAAACTTAATTTTCAAATAATCATCCTCCATCTTCGCCCCCGAAGGTTGCAGCGCCGCTAAAGCTTGCGGCAACACCAAATTACGGCGGTGATTCCCAATCCGAACATTCAACTCATCTCCCGTTTTGGTCAACTGGATCTGATCCTTAGCAATTCCGGGCAAATACAGTTCAAGACTATATTGATTGTTTTCCTGGACGATTTTAATCGTATTTTCTTTGTAATAAACTTGACTTGGGTCTTCGTCTTTGTAAAGCGTTTCTTTCAACCGTTCCAAAGCTGGCAAACCGCACATTTCTTCGGAATAAAGTGGCACCTCCTTAACGGGCAGCGGCATGAAATCTGAGTGGATTTCCTGACGGTACTGTTCCTGACTTTCTTTCCACCGTTTGAAAAAAGGATCAGTTACTTCTGCGGGAATAATCCGGTTAGCTACTACTAAATCAGTGGCTACATTGTACAAACTCAAATAGGCATGAGCCCGCAGAGACTCTTTAATTACCATTTTTTCTGGATTGGTAACTAACCTTACTGAAGTGACAGTATTGTCAGTTAAAACCTTTTCCAAAGCTTCGATTTGTTCGTAAAACTCGTAAGGTGCATCCATCACCTCTTTGTCTGGTAAAGAAAAACCCGCAATCGGTCTAAAAATAGGTTCAACTAAAGGTCTAAGGGCGGCTGATATGCCTTGCAGCGGCTTGTAAAATTTTCTCATGTACCAGCCGCCAACTTCCGGCAAACTTAGCAGTCTTAATGCTGTGCCAGTCGGAGCAGAATCGATAATTAAAACATCAAATTCGCCTTCGTCGTAATGCCGCTTCATTCGCACTAAACCGAAGATTTCATCCATTCCTGGCAAGATGGCTAATTCTTCAGCTTGCACCCCTTCGAGTCCCTGGGCACGCAAGACTTGAGTAATGTAGCGCTTAACTGCTCCCCAATTGCCTTCTAATTCCCTGAGAGCGTCTAATTCTGCTCCCCACAAATTCGGTTTCACCAGCCGCGAATCGTGTCCGAGTTCCATGTCAAAGCTGTCGGCTAAGGAGTGGGCGGGATCAGTGCTCAGCACTAAGGTTTTGTATCCCAATTCGGCACAGCGCAGCCCTGTCGCAGCGGCTACGGATGTTTTGCCGACGCCGCCTTTTCCGGTCATTAATATTAAGCGCATTGATTGTTTAGCTCGCCTGAAAGTAGTTTACTCCTATATTGTAACGTTATGTAAAGAAAATTAATTTTGTGGGGAAATTAATTTGGGTGATCGCGCCGCCGGACATACCACATTTCCCGTGATACACGAAAGTGCTGCAATGTCAAGATAAGTTAAAATTATTTATCTCAGATATCAATTGCAACAGATAAAAATCCATCAGCGTTCATCTATGTTTATCTGCTAACATCTGCGGTTAAAAAAGGGCTCTCGCTCTTGAAAAACTATTTTTTATTGCTAAAAAACCTAAGCCAAATTCTCAAACATTAGTTTTCACAGGAAATACAAGCTGTTTGAGCACATCCAACCGCGAACAGTCCCAGTAATCGATGTGAGAAACAATTAAACCGTCGCTGTTGACTTTCAGTTCGCTCCTACCGGCGATCGCCATTTTCGGTTTCCAAGGTAGCGGTGCGCTCCAGCTCAGAGTCCAGCGAGTGTCTATAGTATCTCCCGACTGCGAAATCCCGTGCAAATCGAGATTTACATCCTGAAAAAAAGTCCCCATAAACCCGATCATTTTGCGGTAGCGATCGACTCCGGTAAATCGATTCACCGGATCTTCAAAATAAACATCTTTTGCATAGATGCTGTAAGTCTGATTATCGGGAAATCTTTGATAATCGTCTTTGAGAATTTCAATAATGTCCATTTCGAGCGATCGTTATTCTTCTATTATTAGAATATAATTTTAACACAATAGAGATAAAATCCGCAAATTTCGTCCAAATTGTGATAGTATATGAGGTTATTTCCTGCCTTGCAAACTTTCAACTTAACATCACAACTATGATTGACCTCTACACTTTTACCACCCCTAACGGTCGCAAAGTCTCGATCATGCTCGAAGAAATAGGTTTACCCTACAACGTGCACGTCATCGACATCACAAAAAACGACCAATTTAGCCCAGAGTTCATCGCCATCAACCCCAACAGCAAAATTCCGGCGATAGTCGATCGAGATAACGGCATCACCGTCTTCGAGTCAGGCGCCATCCTGATATATCTAGCCGAAAAAGTAGGCAGATTTCTGCCCACCGACAAACAAAAATACTTTCAAGTTATGCAGTGGCTGATGTTTCAAATGGCCAGCGTCGGCCCGATGTTTGGTCAACTAAACCATTTCAAACGCTTTGCACCCGAAAAAATTCCCTATGCCATTGGGCGCTACGAAAAAGAAACCTTGCGCCTCTACGGAGTATTAGACACTCAACTAGCAAAATATGAATACATCTGCGGCGACTATTCGATCGCCGACATTGCTACATATCCCTGGGTTGCTATTTACGAATTTCAAGGATTAACCCTCGACAACCACCCCCACCTCAAACGTTGGGTAGAAACTTTGCAGAAGCGTCCCGCCGTTGAGCGCGGAATGGCTGTTCCATCATTATAAACCCCCCATCTAAATTGTATTGTCGGGAGGGCGGGACACCCCACAAGCAAGTTGACTGGTTGTGGAACGGGCTTCTAGCCCGTTCTTAATAAACAGCGGGCGGGCTAGAAGCCCAACCCCTACTCCCCACAAGCAAATTGACTTTTGTGGAACGGGCTTCTAGCCCGTTCAAAAAAAGCCCTCAAACTCAATCCGCGAAATGCTTAATAATCGCCTCAGCAAACTCCGAACACTTCAACTCAGGCACCGGCGGCTCCATCAACCTCGCCAAATCATAAGTAACTTCACCGTTAGAAATTGCCGCTCCCAAACCCTTCTTAATCAAGTCTGCTGCTTCCTGCCATCCCATGTATTCTAACATCATCACCCCGGACAAAATCAGGGAACCGGGATTGACTTTATCCAAACCAGCGTGTTTAGGTGCAGTGCCGTGAGTCGCCTCAAAAACTGCACATTCATCACCAATATTCGCACCGGGGCCCATGCCCAATCCACCGACAATGGCGGCGGCCGCATCGGACAAATAATCCCCGTTCAGATTCATTGTCGCCAAAATCGAATACTCTGCCGGTCGGGTTTGAATTTGTTGGAAAATACTGTCAGCAATTCGGTCGTTGACCATGATTTTTTCTTTCCACTTGCCGCTGCCGTGACTGTCCCAAATTGCAAACAGAACGTCGGCTACTTCTTGACGAATTTTGGCTTGTTTTTCTGGGGTCAAAGCATCGTATCCTGGGTCTATTTGGCGAGCATTATCTTCTAAGCTAATGTCGGATTTTTTTTCTTTGTTTCCCAGAATCCAAGACTCTCTTTCCGTTACGCACTGTTCGCGAAATTCGGTGGTTGCTAATTCATAACCCCAATCTCGGAAAGCTCCTTCGGTATATTTCATGATGTTGCCTTTGTGCACCAAAGTCACTTGCTGCTTATCTTTCGGCAACCGTAAAGCGTGGGTAATGGCGCGCCGTACTAAACGCTGAGAACCTGTTTTGCTAATGGGTTTTATTCCGATTCCAGAATCGAGGCGAATTTGTTTTTTGCCATGTTCTGGTGTTGCGGGAATTAACTCATTATTCAGGAATTCAATCAATTTTTTGCCGATTTCGCTGCCTTTGGCCCATTCAATTCCGAGGTAAATATCTTCTGTATTTTCCCGGTAAATAATTACATCTAGGAGTTCAGGAGTTTTGTGTAGCGATGGTGTTCCAGCATAATATTTGCAGGGCCGCACGCAGGCGTAAAGGTCAAAGATTTGCCGCAAAGCTACGTTTAGGGATCGAATGCCGCCGCCTATGGGCGTTGTCAGCGGCCCTTTGATGGCGACTCCGTATTCTTTGATGGCGTCTAAGGAATCCTGGGGCAGATATTGGTAAGTACCGTAGACATCGCAGGCTTCGTCGCCTACATAGATTTTAAACCAGTTGATTTTTCGATCGCCACCGTAAGCCTTTTCTACCGCAGCATCCATGACTTTCTGGGATGCAGGCCACAAGTCAACGCCGGTACCGTCGCCGCGAATGAAGGGAATAATTGGGTCATTGGGGACGATCGGCAAACCGTCTTTGAAAGTAATTTTAGAACCTGTTGTCGGGGCTACAATCTTTTCGTACATATTTTAACAGCGCGGATAGCAATGTTCCCTATTTTGCCACGATTATCTGCCTAAACCTCCACCAATCCTAAATATTTGTATAAATTTAAGTTGGATTTTTGGGCGATCGGCTGCCCGTCACTGTGAGTTTTGGGCGATCGCCCATTTAAACGTAAATTTAAAAAAGTAGCAAAGATAGCAGAAGTTTCTATCAAATCTCCCTCTCTATCTTTCAGCGCTAAGGTTGAGAAGATGCTGGAAACAAGTCAGGGGATTTTAGATTTTAGATTTTAGATTTTAGATTTACTCCACACATGAATCTGGGAGGTTGAACCTTAGTCTAAAATTTTGGGTTGATAACGCACGACTTCTGTCGGAAAGTTGTATGCGTTTTTGGGCTGGATCAAAAGGTGATTGTAGCCGATGAACGCAAATAAACGCCGATTATTTTCACAAAATTTGCATTTATTTGCGATATTTTTCCTTCTGCATATTCTTTTTGACAACCCACAATATAAACCAAATGACAATAATCACCACAACAATTTTGGAAACCGGGCCCAGATAATCATCTACAAGTGTATAATTTTCCCCTAGTTTATATCCTGCAAAAGTCAGGAAACTTACCCATAAAAGAGTGCCGCCTGTTGAGTAGATTAAAAAAGGAATTAAAGGCATATTATTGATGCCAGCGGGCAGGGAAATTAGGGTGCGAACTCCAGGTACTAGGCGACACAAAAACACGGCTTTGTTGCCGTGTCTGTTAAACCATCTATTTGCTTTGTCAATATCGGCACCCGATACTGTGATCCACTTACCGTATTTGTCGGCTAAATTCCTCAAGCGTTCTTCGCTCAATAATTTACCGGCATAGTACCAGGGAAGTGCCCCCAAAACTGTACCGATTACTCCTGCTGCGATCGCCTGTGAAAACTCCATTCCGCCCTTGAATACCGTGAATCCTGCCAGTGGCATAATCAATTCAGAGGGTATGGGCGGGAAAAGATTTTCTAAAAACATCAACAGGCCAATTCCGAGATAGCCCATCGACTGCATGGTGTTAGTTATCCATTCAACCATTTTGATTTAAATATTGGTAATAGGTACTTTGTATTTTGCTCGTTTTTGCTCGTTCCCCGGCTGTGCCTGGGAACACATATCTAGAGGCTCTGCCTCGACTCCCCATGAGGGAGGCAGAGCCTCCTTATATTCATTCCCCCGGCACAGCGTGGGAACGATAAACGATGATTAAGTGCCCGAAGTCCAAGAGTTTGTGTACTCAATTTGCTCCGCAGTCAAGGTATCAATGTGAATACCCATTGCTTCCAATTTGAGACGGGCAATTTCTTTGTCAACTTCCACGGGAATTGAGTGAATACCAGGCTCTAGTTTGCCTTTGTTCGTAACTAGATATTCGCAGGCTAAAGCTTGGTTAGCAAAGCTCATATCCATCACGGCGCTGGGGTGTCCTTCGGCTGCTGCCAAGTTGATCAAACGGCCTTCGCCCAACACAATAATCGATTTGCCATTATTGAGGTGATATTCTTGAGTGAAAGACCGGACTGTTTTCACGTCGGTGCTTTTTGCGCCGAGGGATTTGAGGTCAATTTCAATGTCGAAGTGACCGGAATTGCAAACAATTGCGCCGTCTTTCATTGTCTCGAAATGTTCAGCACGAATGACGTGTTTGTTGCCCGTAACGGTAATGAATATATCTCCGACTGTTGCTGCTTCGTCCATCGGCATGACGCGGAAACCGTCCATCACTGCTTCGATCGCCCGAATCGGATCGATTTCGGTGACAATTACGTTAGCACCCATACCACGGGCGCGCAGTGCCGTGCCTTTGCCGCACCAACCGTAACCTGCAACCACAATATTTTTACCGGCTAACAAAATATTGGTAGCGCGGATAATGCCGTCTAGGGTAGATTGACCGGTGCCGTAGCGGTTGTCAAAGAAGTGCTTGGTGTCGGCGTCGTTGACGTTCATGGCGGGGAAAGTCAGCACCCCGTCTTTCAACATGGCCCGCAGGCGCACGATGCCAGTAGTAGTTTCTTCGGTAGTTCCGATTAAGTCGGAAATTTGGTTCGGGCGGTGCTGGATCAGTGCCGCTACCACGTCGCTGCCGTCGTCGATGATAATATTGGGGCGGTGATCTAGGGCTGTGTAGACGTGACGTTCGTAGGTAGCTGCGTCTTCTCCTTTGAGGGCGAAGACGGAAATGCCGTAGTCTTCAACTAAGCAAGCCGCTACGTCATCTTGAGTGCTCAAGGGGTTGCTGGCGATCAGTACGGCGTCGCCACCGCCGAGTTTGATGGCGATTGCCAAATGAGCTGTTTCTGTGGTTACGTGGCAGCAAGCAGCCAAGCGAATGCCAGCGAAAGGCTTTTCTTTAGCGAAGCGTTCTTGAATTTGCCGCAAAACGGGCATTTCCCGGCCGGCCCACTCGATGCGTTGCTTTCCCAAGGGGGCGAGGGACAAGTCTTTGACTTCGTGTTTAATCTTGACGGATGTAGCAACCATGTATGTTATTTCTCAGAAATCATCAAACTTTGTTAGTTTTAGCAGATTAAGTCATCGGCGGGCAAGTGCTGTGATTTTACTCGATCGGGGTCGGCGCTGCTAATCTTAAATTTTGATTATGTTTTAATGATTAGCGAACGAGTCGATGGAGTCACCCCCACAGTGAGAGTCAAACATTCCTGTCGGCCGATGGAGCTCAATCTTTTGTGTTAGCGTGGCGTTCGGGAATTATTGGACACTCTCACTTGGGCTGCTGGCAGTTTGAGCGCCTGCCTGATTGCGTTCCCGGCTTTGCGTCCGGCAGATATCATCAGTTGCTTAGGACTGGGTTCAGTAGGGATTAGTTTCGCGTTCCCAGACATCTTCAAATACTTTTTAGCGGAAATATTGTTGCTGTTGCACGAACCGTTTCAATTGGGCGATCGGATAATTGTATAAGGCTTTGAAGGTACTGTTGAAAAGATTTTGCGGCGTTCAACTCAAGTTATTAGCGATCGGGGAGAGCGAGTTATCATGCCGAAGGGGATCGTATTTACCAATTCAGTGCGGGTAAGCTAATCCGCCTTTAAATTGCATAGTCAAATAAATCTTTACTTGTGTGGGGAGTAGGGGTTGGGCAGGAGATCACGCCCTCAATATACAATTTAAATGCACAACAGTTTACTAATAGGTCTGCCCCACAGGCGAACTAACTTGCCTTTAAATTTAGCCTATGATGTTGATACTTCAGGCTTTAACGATGGTTCTTTGCATCTTATTGTCCGCTATTGGACGCTGCGCGAACAAGCACAGGTGCGACGGACACACACCAGGGCTGTGGTGGCGATTAAAGTAGCGTGCATCCGGGCGGACATTAAAATTCCTCAACCGGTAAGCTGTTAGTCATTTAAATTTATTGCCTCCACCCCTTGCAGTATGGGGTCTGGCCCACAAATATTGCAGTTTGAATGTCGAACAGCTTATATCAAATCCACTCTTCATCGGAATAGTAAATTCGAGTTGACTGTTGACTGTTGACTGTTGACTGTTCACGGCGTCAACAGTCAACAGTCACCAGTAATATCATTCCGGTGTTACCGGAAATGATATTACTGGTGACTTTGTACGATCAAACAATTTACCGTGAGTGAGTTTTGAATTTTGAGTTGGGAGAGGGAGAGAGTGGGAGAGTGGGGTAGTGGGAAAAATCCTCTTGTTTCACGCTTGACTTCTTCCCTCAACACCGATCCGTTAAATCCATTAAATCCCGTACACTGGGCGTTGCCGAACTTCCCTCTGATATCAAATCCGCGCTTCGAAAGTCGTCAGTTTGGCGACGCCGAGTCAACACTCAACAGTCAACAGTCAACAGTCAACAATTCCGGAGGTGTGCAACCAGAATTGATATGACTTCTCCCTTCTGACATTTCAAATCAAGCAAAAGGCGAGCCGATTTCTCATGAGCGCGCCTCCTAATTGAATTTTATTTTGTCAAACGTCATTGAGGAGATTGTTCCCATTTGAAAAAAATCAGGAAGTCGTCTTGCTAGCGCGGCGGCGGCGTGCTGCAACCAAGCCACCCAAACCGAGAGCCAAACCAGTCATTGTCATCGGTTCTGGAACTGCTTCTGCGCTGACTGTGAAGTCTTGGAAGTCTGAGTCCTTGCTGTTACCACGATCGTCGAATGAGATTAGCGTGCCTCCATTAAACAGAGAACTTGTTCCGTTTGTGTATTGTCCGGCAGCTTGGAAGGCGTTCGTTGTTTCTTTGCTGAGTGCGTTCCACAGTTGCGATTGCGCGCCAAACACCGCTTGCTGGCTATTGTTCAAGGCTGAGGTCGAGTAGACACTGCCCTTGCTGCCGCTGTTGAGTCCCAAAGTATAAATTTGATTGGCCAGGAATGTGAATACTTTCGATCCAGTACCCAAGACTGTATTACCCTGAGTTCCTTTCCATTCGTTCATCGAGCCGTTGTCTGAGGGTTTAATTTCCGAAAACAGGGTGCTAATTAGAGTGGGCGCCTGGCCATTAACACTGTAGATTCCGAAAGAGGAAGTATACGCACCGTGAGATTCTTTGAACTTAAAGTTGACAGTTGTATCTTGGTCGAATTTGATGCCGTTGGTACCAAAGGAGAAGGCCTGAGCTGGAGCTCCGGCGCCAAACAGAGCTGTAGCGGCTGCGGTAGCTGTGAGGACGGATAATAGTTTGGTATTCATAACCTGATTCCTTTTGTGCGATGGTCTTAATAATTTCATTATGCGATACTTTTTTGTATTTGGTTCACTTTAGGTAAAGTTTGACATATTCTTTATCAAGCCTTTACATAACCTTCACAAATGCTGTCTATCGCCTCGGCTCGCGGGCGAGCGCTCCCTCATAATACCCACTAAATAATTATAAATATTGTGGCTTGAAACCTTGCAGTCGCGGGCATGGGAGCGCGGGGCAGCCAAAGTGATGGGGATGGGGCTTATGCTAATTTTTTATTATATTCTCAAGTCTAAATCCTCAATAGCAAACACTTAAGTATAAATACGGTAATATTCGTGGCTACTGACAGTTCCAGAAGTTTTCTATTAACCCGAAACTGGGAATATTTGTTTTTTGGGGCTTGTGTAGGGGAGTTAAAGTAGTTTATCTATCGGGTAAATTACGTACAAAATGCGATCGTCGGGTTTACGTATTTTGGTTGAATTAAATAGCTCCCGTGGCGTGAGATATCCCAAAGATGCGATCGAGCAGATGCAATTTCAGCCGATTGAAGCGGTAAAAGACCGGATTGCCCCTCAACAAAGATTGTATGGAGAAGCTGTGGGCCCGTCTTTGCTCCCGATCGACCGCATCAAAACAGACCGCTGTAGCGTTCCTCTGCCCAAGGTTCGCCCCGCCGATGGTAGCCGTTGCGTTCCCAAAAACCGAGTTCTTCGGTTTCTGTAAACTCCAGGCCGTTAATCCATTTGGCGCTTTTCCAAGCGTACAAGTGGGGAACTACGAGCCGCATTGGGCCGCCGTGGTCTGCGGATAGAGGTTCGCCGAAGACGGTGTGGGCGAAAAAGTTTTCTTCTCTCAGGAAGTCGGCGATCGCAATGTTGGTAGTGTAGCCGCCGTAGCAGTGTTCCAAGACGTGCATAGCTTTCGGATCGACTTCTATATAGTTCATAAAATCTGTGACTTTGACTCCCGTCCACTGCACGTCGAGTTTTGACCACCGGGTGACGCAGTGAAAATCCGCAGTAAAGTTAGTTTGGGGCATGGCCTGGAAGTCCGACCAAGTGAAGGTTTTTGGTTTTGCCAATCCCCAGACTTTAAATTCCCAACTTTCAATGCTGACAGAGGGTGTATCGCCGTAGGTCAGCACAGGAAAGCCGTTGGCGAGGTATTGACCCGGGGGGACGCGATCACTGTTTTCTGATTCTGGCTTGCGAAAAAATTTGCCCAGCATTGATTCACGCTCTACAGTAACTGACTGCAATCCTGAGTATAGCTTGCAGAGATGGGCGCATCGCAATTCATCTCAAGGTAGAAAGCTTTCAGGACTTCTGCCGAAATAAAAATCCCACAATCCTGCCTGATGCCAACCTACTTCTGCCTTCTGAGAGAGGCTAAGCTAAAAATTCCAAAATATATCACCCCATAGTATGAATTACCTAACCTTAAATTTTATCGCAATTGATGGTGCATTTCTGAATCTTTGATGTATTGTAACAATATGCTCAGATGCCATATGTAAAAAAAATTGATGGGGTAAAAATCATGATCGCAAGTTGCTTGATTCCGTTGACGATATGCTTGATTGCTTGGTGGGTGACTGCCGGGACTGACAACAGAACGCTAGACGGAATTCCGGCTCCCATAGCTGCAATTATTGGAATGTGTTCGTTAATTTGGTTGGTGGCGGTGTGTCCTTGGCCTGTTGAACTCGCTCTAGTCTTAGCGGTGCTGGTTTTCGGCAAAGCTTATTTGCAAAAAATCTTGAAAGTCGGCTGAATTTTCAGGGCTAGCGCTCCTATGATTTGCGGGAGCGCGATCGGGTGCTGCTACGTTGTTAAATACGTTGTTAAAATTTTTCGCAATTTGTCTGGCTAGGTTCTCAGAGGGGGTCGCAAAGACGGAACCAACCCCAGAACTGGTGAAATTCAATTTACATATTTCGGTTAAAAATTAGAATATCAAGATCGACAGAGAAACCCGGTTCATCTTAGATAAACCGGGTTTGTGGGGGGCTGAAATTTTCAAACATCCCGCAAGAATTGCTTAGGACTTAGACAGTCGGAACACAAGAAACCTGGTTTCTGAGTCCAGGACTGTTGCTATATGTGCATAAAATGGCGAGCTGTTAAATTGGCAAGCGATTGATATCTTTATTAGAACCAATTACTACCATCGCGTCGCCCTTTCTCAAGCGTTCGCTTGGCTCCGGATTAATCTCGAACTTTTCGGCGCGACCGACTGCTAGCAAGTTCAAACCATACCTGCGCCGGAGCTCCAATTCGGAGATGGTTTTACCGTCAAATTTTTCAGGAACGAGCAACTCCACAATGCTGTGATCTGGGTCGAGGTCAAAGCGTTCTAAAATGCTGGGTTTTGTAAGAAGGCGAGCCAAAGAGCAGCCCATTTCTCGTTCTGGAAAAACTACATGATCTGCGCCAACTTTTTTCAACAGTTTTAAGTGAGTTTCCGAAGAAGCTTTGGCTATTACGTGACTTACCCCCCCTTCCTTAAGATTAAGGGTGGTGGTAATGCTTTCTGCTAGGTAATTGCCGATCGCAACAATCACGGTTTCAAATTCAAATATACCGGCTTCCCCAAGAGCGCTAGGCTCAGTAGAATCTAACTGCACAACGTGAGCAGCAATCCGATCGTTCAAAGCTTGAGTTACTTTTTTTTCATCGGTATCAACTCCCAAGACTTCGTAACCCAAGCCGTGCAGAGTAGAACACACAGCTTTGCCGAAGCGTCCCAAACCAATAACTGCAAACTGCTTGTTTTCGGCGCGCAAAGTGCGAAAAAAATTTAAAGATGACAGGTTCACTGAATATCCAGCGCTGAGCGTCTTGCTATTTAAATTTTAGCAGAGACAGCGCCGCCTCCTTTTGGTTTTTAGGTAAGTAGTAAAAGTTGATTTGGGTTGTCACCCATTGTTTAGATTATCAGCAAGGAGGCAGGATTTTTTTATCCCACTAACAAACTTTCCTCAGCATACTTAAAAGACCTGGGTTTTGGGTCGCCGAATGCAGCACTCATCAGCAGCAGCACCCCAACCCGACCTATGTACATTGTAGCAATCAAAACCAGCTTACCGATCGCTGAAATCGTGGGTGTAATCCCAGTGGACAGGCCGACCGTGGCAAAAGCTGAAACTGCTTCAAACAGCGCTGCGATAAATTCTACTTGGGGATTGGTCAGCTCGATTAAAATTGCAGATGTGAACGCGACCAACAGGGAACCAAAGAGTACGCTAATGGTTTTCAGAATCATTGCTGGCGGGATTTGACGCTGATAGCACTCCACATCTTCCTGGCCTTCGAGAACTGCTGTGGTACAGCAAAACAATATCCTAAAAGTTGTGGTTTTGATTCCGCCACCGGTGCTGCCAGGACTGGCGCCGATAAACATCAGCGCGATAGTCAGAAATAGCGAGGCTTCGGTCATTTTGCCAAGGTCAATTGTATTGAACCCCGCCGTGCGGGGAGTAACAGATTGAAACCAAGCTGCCATCAGCTTTTGAGGAAAATTTAGAGATCCGAAAGTGTCTGGGTTGTCGTATTCCAGCACCAAAAAGGCTAGCGTTCCTAAAATTAAAAGGACAGCCGTTGTAGTGGTAACAACTTTGAAGTTCAGGGAAAAAACTGTGCATATAGGGCTTTTGTTGAAGCGATCGCGCAGCCACAGGTACATTTCCATAATTACTTGATAGCCGATTCCTCCAAATATGATTAAACCACTGACTGTGAAGTTAACCATAGGCGAACTGATGTAGCCGATCAAATTATCTGAATAGATGCTAAAACCCGCGTTGTTAAAGGAATTAACGCTGTGAAATATAGCAGACCACACACCCTCTTTAAATCCGTATTGGGGGACGAAAACCGTCATCAGCAAAAACACTCCTGTTAATTCAAACAAAAGCGTTGTTGCTAGAATTGACTGCACGAGTTGTACTACGCCGGCTAGCCCGGATTTGTCGAGAGATTGTTGCAGAGCAATTTTGTCTTTCAAGCCAAAGCGGCGCCCCAATAACAGCAGCAAGAAAGTCGTGGCTGTCATGTAGCCCAAGCCTCCTATTTGCACCAGTAAAACTAGGCACAGTTGCCCCCAAAAAGAGTAATATTTTCCGACATCCACAACCGACAAGCCCGTGACGCAGACAGCGGAAGTAGAGGTAAACAGTGCTGTTATTGGATCGCTCCAAGTTCCATCAATTGTGGAAAAGGGCATCATCAGTAATAGAGCACCTGCGAGGATGACAGCGAGAAAGCCCAAAGCAATGGTTCGCGAGACAGTCATTCGATTCTAGGTTTTAGATGGGAGATTTTAGATTTGAGAGGGAACCCACAAATCGATTTTGGATTTGAGGTTTTAGAGGAAACCCACAAATCGATTTGAGATTTGAGGTTTTAGAGGGAACCCACAAATAGAGCGTCGGGCTTGGAATCAGGACATCTCTGTTTGGTGAAGGCCGGAGACCGATCGAACTCAATCGCCAAATTCTATGACAACAACGGGAAAATAACGGTAGAATTCCTTTAATAACTTGCGATCCGGCGATGACATCAACACTTTACCAGCAAATTCAGCAACTTTACGACGCTTCTAGCGGTTTGTGGGAGCAGGTGTGGGGCGAACATATGCACCACGGTTACTACGGCCCGGATGGCAATTTGAAAAAAGAGCGCCGACAGGCTCAGATAGATTTGATAGAAGAACTGCTGGGCTGGGCTGGAGTACCGTCAGAGAAGGCACTCTGTGAATCTTACCGCATTCTCGATGTCGGTTGCGGGATCGGCGGCAGCACGCTGTATTTGACTCAAAAGTTTAGTTCGATCGCGGAAAATAATTTAAAGTTGGATGGCAGGAGTGATCGTGATTTTAGCAGATCGGCCGAACAAAATAAAACGGGCGCTAGCGTCGTTACAGCTACCGGCATTACTCTGAGTCCGGTACAGGCCAACAGAGCGACCGAACGCGCTAAAATTGCAGGGCTTGAAAGCAATGTGAATTTTTTGGTGGCCGATGCTTTGAATATGCCTTTTCCTGACGAGTCATTCGACTTGGTTTGGTCGCTCGAAAGTGGCGAACATATGCCAGACAAAATTAAGTTTTTGCAGGAATGCTGCCGCGTACTCAAGCCGGGAGGAACTTTGATCTTGGCAACTTGGTGTCACCGCCCGCTGGGAGAAACGGCGGGTGAATTAACTGATGAAGAGAGAAAGGAATTGGCAGAAATTTACCGGGTTTATGCTTTGCCTTATGTGATTTCTTTGCCGGAATATGAGGAAATTGTCCGCAGTTTGCCTTTGACAAGTATTCGCACGGCTGATTGGTCAAAAGCTGTTGCTCCTTTTTGGGATGTGGTGATCGATTCTGCTTTGACTCCGAGCGCGATTTGGGGTTTGCTAACTAGCGGTTGGACGACTATTCAAGCTGCACTTGCTCTCGGATTGATGAGCCGTGGATATCAGAGCGGGTTGATTCGTTTTGGGCTGATTTGTGCTGTAAAATAACAGGCATATATCAGAGAAGTTTTGAGTCTTGAGTTGATGAGTAAGGTGTGCATTGCACACCCTACAGAATATTATTTGTTTGGTGCGGGTGTGAGATTTATGGGCAATGATTCGATTGGCAAGTCTTGGATTGATAAAAATGGCTCGGCTCCGCAAAGCTGGGTGAGGGCATTTTGGGAGTTTTCTCGGCCGCACACAATTGTGGGTACTAGCTTGAGTGTATTGGCTTTGTACGCGATCGCCCAAAGTTCGCGGCTGTTTGTGAATCCTGTATTTTGGCCCCTAGCTTTTGCCTGGTTGGCTTGCATTTGTGGCAATATTTATATTGTGGGATTGAACCAGTTAGAAGATGTTGAAATTGATAAAATTAATAAGCCGTATTTGCCGATCGCCTCGGGAGCGTTTTCTCGGAAAACCGGGGAATTAATTGTAATTGCCACGGGAATTGTAGCAATTTTGACGGCTGTTTTGCAAGGCCCGTTTTTGCTGGCTACCGTTGGCGTTAGTTTGGCGATTGGGACTGCTTATTCTCTGCCGCCAATTCGGCTGAAACGCTTTCCTTTGTGGGCGGCGCTGTGCATTTTTACTGTGCGGGGCGCGATCGTAAATTTAGGGTTATTTTTGCACTTTAATTGGGTGTTGGGTTTGGGAGGGGCGAAAAGCGCTTTTTCGGGCTGGAGTTTGGAGAGTGTGTCTTTTCGGATTCCTGCGGAAGTTTGGGTGCTGACGGTTTTTGTTGTGGTGTTTACGTTTGCGATCGCCATTTTTAAAGATATCCCCGACATGGAAGGCGACAAGCAATATAATATTACTACGTTTACGATTGAGCTGGGCAAGCCTGCCGTCTTTAATTTATCTCGCTGGGTGTTGACGGTTTGTTATTTGGGCGCGACTTTGGCGGGAGCGATCGTATTGTCTAATGTTAATTTAGTGTTTCTGGCAGTTTCTCATTTGGCGGCTTTGGGTTTGATGTGGTTTTGGAGCGCGAAAGTTGATTTGGACGATAAAATAGAAATTGCTGCATTTTATCAGTTTATCTGGAAGTTGTTTTTCTTAGAATATCTGATTTTTCCCGCAGCTTGTTTGTTGGGGTAGAAGGAAGAAGGAAGAAGGAAGTTCGGCAACGGATTCTGTAACGGATGTAACGGATGTCAGGAAGAAGGAAGAAGGAAGAAGGAAGAAGGAAGAAGGAAGAAGGAAGAAGGAAGAAGGAAGGGGGAAGGAGGAAGAAGGAAGGGGGAAGAAGGAAGGAAGAGTTAACAAATTAGAAAAAGTTGGCAATTACAAGTTAGCGAACTCCCAAACAACCAAGACAACTATGGCTTCTCAAAAAAAATCGCGGAAATCTGCCTGCAAACTGGGTGCCGAAGACTCTTTGAAATTAGCTTGGGAACATCACCAAGCGGGACGTTTGTTAGAAGCTGAGAAGTTGTATCGGCAAATAATAGAAGTGCAGCCGGAATCAGCAAACGTGCTGTGTTTGTTGGGAATAGCGGCGAGACAGCAGGGAAAGATTGCAGAGGCGATCGACTTTTACGAAAAGGCGATCGCCCAAAACCGCGATTTTGTAGAAGCACATTTAAATAAGGCTAATCTTTTGCTGGATGTAGGCGAATATCAAAGGGCGATAGCCAGTTACGAACAAGTAATCAAAATCCAGCCAAATTCCGCACTCACTTACAATAATTTGGGCTGGGTCAAACAGCAATTAGGCGAAATAGACGCGGCTATTTTATATTACCAAACAGCGCTGCAACTCGACCCCAACCTGCACGAAACAGCGCACAACTTAGGACATTTATTTAAACAAAAAAATCAATTAAACGAGGCGATAGCTTGTTACCTCCACGCTTTAAAAATAAATCCCAATTTAACATATTCCCTGATGGGCTTGGGAACAGTTTTGCAGCAGCAAGGTAAATTAGCCGAAGCTTTCAACTGCTACCAGCAAGCTGTAAAACTAGAACCCAACAATCCCGAAGCTCACAACAATGTAGGAGCATTTTTCCACGAACAAGGCAATGTAAAAGCAGCAATATCCTACTACAGACAAGCATTAAAGTTAAAGCCAGATTTCGTTGAGGCTATTAACAATCTCGGACACGCTTTGGTCGATTTAGGAGAGTTTCAAGAGGCTTTTTCTTGTCACAGTCGAGCCTTGGAATTGCAGCCAGACAACGCCATCGCCCACCTGGAATTAAGTTTAACTTTGCTATTGTTCGGAGATTTTCAGCGCGGTTTTGCTGAATATGAGTGGCGGTGGCGCACTCCGCAACTACAACCGAGGCAATTTAAACAGCCGGTTTGGGATGGTTCGGATTTGCAGGGGAAAACTATTTTACTGCTCGTCGAGCAAGGCTTCGGCGATTCTATTCAGTTTATTCGCTACGCCCCAATTCTTCGGAGCCGAGGCGCTAAAGTTATGGTGGCTTGCTATCCAGAACTGATGCGGTTGTTTGCGACAGCTCCTGGTATTGAATATTTATCAGTTAGTCTGGAAGCTTTGCCAGAATTTGACGTTCACGCACCTCTGATGAGTTTGCCGCGAATTGTGGGGACAACTCTGGAAACAATACCGGCAAATATTCCTTATTTAGAGCCGCCTGCTGAGTGCAAATTTGCGCTTTCTTCTGATGCCAAATTGAAGGTAGGGATTGTTTGGGCTGGGAATCCTACAAGGCGGAAAGACAATCAGCGTTCTTGCAGCTTGAGCGATTTTATTCTATTTTTGGATGTTCCGGGAATTGCTTTTTATAGTTTACAAAAAAACTTGTCCGAGAGCGATCGCACTTTGTTGCACCAACACTTAGTGCCGGATTTAACTCCGCATTTGAACGACTTTGCTGATACCGCTTCGGCTATATCTCAACTGGATTTAGTCATTAGTGTCGATACGGCTGTGGCGCACTTAGCCGGTGCTTTAGGAAAACCGGTTTGGGTGCTGCTTTCTTTTGCTCCTGACTGGCGTTGGTTGCTGGATCGCGAAGACAATCCTTGGTATCCAACTGCGAGGCTTTTTCGCCAAAGTCAGCCGGAAAGTTGGCAAGAATTGTTTGAGGAAGTACAGGCGGCTTTGAGTTTATTTGCGATCGCCAATACTGCTAGTTATTCCGAGGAGTCTGCCCACGATCAGCTTGACTTCGTTTCACTCGCAATGACTGCTAATCATAAGGCTGACCTCGATTATGTGGCGATCGCAATGACAGATGCAAGCGTAGTTCAAGAGAGTAAACAAATATTTGTGATTGCGAGCGAAGGGTTAGCAGAAGGCTCTGCAGCTAAGCAATCGCAGGGGATTGAGACATCTGTTGCGATCGGAACAACGGGCGATAATTTGGTTGTTTTAGAGGATTTATTGCGGCAAGCAGAACATTTAATGGAAACAGGCGATAAGGAAGAGGCGATCGCCCTTTACGAACAAATCATATCTCTTCAGCCAAATTGCGTTCAAGCGCGGATTAATTTTGGTTTTCTCAAGCAAGAAAAGGGCGAATTAGAAGCCGCTATCCCGCATTACCGAGAAGCTTTAGCCATCGCTCCAAATATTCCTCAAACAGCTTACAACTTGGCAAAGATTTTTGAGGAACAAGGTCAAGCGGAAGAGGCGATCGCACATTACGAACAAGCTCTTGTGGCTCAACCGGATTTCGTACCTGCGTTAATTAATTTAGCCGTGGCGCTGCAAGAAAAAGGCGAACTTTTCAGGGCGATCGATCTGTACCGGCGAGCGCTGGAAATTCATCCGCATAGCTGGGAAGCTTACAACAATCTGGCAACAGTATTGCAAGAACAGGGCAATTTAGAAGAGGCGCTAGAGTATTATCACAAAGCTCTAGAATTGCTGCCGGATTTTGTGGAAGCTATCAACAATTTAGGCAGGACATTTCTGGAAAAAGGCGCGGTAGAAAATGCCATATCCTGCTACAGACGAGCGATTCATTTAAGTCCTAATCACGCTAGCGCTCACCTGAATTTATCCTTGGCTTTGCTGTTGGTGGGAGATTTGGAAAATGGTCTGGCTGAATACGAGTGGCGCTGGCAAATTAAAGAATTTCACACTGGTCATTCCTGTTTTTTGGCGGGAGCGGAAAATACTGTTTCGGCGAGAGAATATCGGCCGCTATGGGACGGTTCGGATTTGGTGGGAAAGACTATTTTGCTGCACGCCGAACAAGGTTTAGGCGATTCGCTTCAGTTTATTCGCTACGCTGCGATAGTCAAAAATAAAGGCGGTAGGGTAATTGTTGGCTGTTACCCGCAATTGCACCGTTTATTTGCAACGGTTGACGGTATTGATTTGCTAATAGTTAAAGGCGAGCGACTGCCGGAATTTGACGTGCAAGCGCCGATGTTGAGTTTGCCCTATATTCTTGGTACAAAGCTGGAAACAATACCGGCAAATACTGCTTATTTATCTCCGCCTGCAGGTGCTGAATTTGGACTTTTGCCCGATCGCACTTTGAAAGTTGGCATTGTCTGGGCGGGGAATCCAAAACACCGCAAAAACAAGCAGCGTTCGTGCAGTTTAAGCCAGTTTATGCCGCTTTTGGAGGTTTCGGGGGTAAGTTTTTATAGCTTGCAGAAAGAGGTTTCTGAGGCCGATCGCGCGCTGTTGAATCAAAGGTCGATCGTAGATTTGAGCCCGTATTTTGGCGATTTGGCCGATACTGCGGCTGCGATCGCCAAACTGGATTTAGTCATTAGTGTCGATACCGCTGTCGCCCATTTGGCGGGGGCTTTGGGCAAACAGGTGTGGATTTTGCTGGCGTTTTCGCCGGATTGGCGGTGGCTGTTGGAGCGCGAAGATAGTCCTTGGTATCCGACGGCGCGGCTGTTTCGCCAGCATCAGCGGTGCGACTGGGAGGACGTTTTCGATCGGGTTGCGGAAGCTCTAGGCGCGGTTGCTGCTGCATTTGTGCCGTCGGATTCGGCGGATGCAGAGTTTCGGCGGGGCGTGGATTTGCAGCAGCAAGCGGATTTTGGTGGTGCGATCGAATGTTATGAGCGAGCGATCGCGATCGATCCTAGTTACGCAGCCGCGCACAGCAATTTAGGCGTTGTCAAACAGCATACCGGCAGGGTAACAGAGGCGATCGCGCACTACCGACAGGCGCTAGCAATCGACGGGAATTTGGCGGAAACTGCGAGCAATTTGGGCAGCGCGCTCGCGGAAGCAGGGGAGACTGAAGAGGCGATCGCAGAATATCAGCGGGCGCTGTCTTTGAACCCGAATTGCGCGGAAGCGCTGATTAATTTGGGCCTGTTGCGGGAAGATAAAGGGGATGTGGCGCAGGCTATAAGCTGCTACGAGCAAGCAATTCAAGTCAATCCTAATTGCGCGGTGGCTTATTTGAATTTGGGAATTGCTTTGGAGGAACAAGGGGAGGAAGCAGAAGCGATCGCGAATTACGAACGCGCGATCGCAATCGAGCCAAATTATGCGGATGCCCTGCACCATTTAGCTTACGCCTTGATCCGACAGGGCAAAATTGACCGTGCGATCGCATACTACGAGCGATCGACTGCACTGCAACCGGATTTAGCAGAAACTCTGCTCGGTTTGGGGAGCGCCCTGCAACAAGAAGACAAGTTAGATGAGGCTCTAGCCGTTTGCCAGCAAGCGATTCAGCAATTACCTGCCAGTGCACAGGCTCACTGCAATCTGGGAATTGTCCTGCACAAACAGGGCAAAATTGAAGATGCGATCGCCTGCTATCAGCAAGCTTTGAGCCTGAAACCCGACTTTCCTGAAGCTTTGAACAATCTCGGCAAAGCTTTTGAGGAAGCGGGAAAAATGGCAGAGGCGATCGATTGTTACCGTCGGGCGATCGAACTCAAACCCGGTTATATCAATCCCCTCTACAGTTTGGCAAGTGCTTTGCATAATCGCGGACAATTTGCGGATGCTCTCACCTACTACAGCCAAGCAGTTAAATTCAATGTCGCTAGCCCCGAATCTCACCTAAATTTAGGTTTAGCTTTGCTGCTGGCGGGAGATTTTCAGCGCGGTTTTTCCGAGTACGAATGGCGACTTCTAGTTAAAGAAAAACAGTTCCGCTCCCACAACTTTATTCAGCCGCTTTGGGATGGTAAAGATTTGGAGGAAAAAACTATTTTGCTTTGCCCGGAACAGGGTTTAGGCGATGCAATTCAGTTTATCCGCTACGCTGATTTAGTCAAGCAAAAAGGCGGTAGGGTAATTGTTTGGTGTTTGCCGCACTTACAACGCTTGTTTGCACAAGTTTCTGGAATCGATGGGTTAATAGTTAATCCAGAGGATGCGCCGGATTTTCAAGTGCGCGCGCATCTAATGAGTTTGCCGCACCTTTTGGGGACAACTTTAGAAAGTATACCGGCGAATGTTCCTTATTTAGCTTCGCCGCCCGGTTTGGAATGTACTATTCGCGAAACTGCTAATTTGAAAATAGGGATTGTGTGGTCTGGCAATCCTCAACATTCGCAAAATAAGGTGCGATCGTTACCGCTAAATTTGTTGTCCCAACTGTTAGATATTCCCGGAGCAGAATTTTACAGCTTGCAAAAGGAAATGACAGCAGACGATAGCGCTTTGTTAGAGCAAATGCCCGTAACAGATTTAAGCTCTAATTTGCAAGACATGGCCTATACTGCGGCTGTAATATCGGCTCTGGATTTAGTGATTTCTGTAGATACTGCTGTGGCGCACTTGGCTGGTGCTTTGGGCAAACCAGTGTGGATTTTGCTGTGTTTTGTGCCGGATTGGCGGTGGATGTTGCAACGCGAGGATAGTCCTTGGTATCCCACGGCGCGGCTGTTTCGCCAGTCAACAGCGGGAGATTGGGAAGGAGTTTTAGAAGAAGCTGCTTTGGCGCTGAAAGAAAGAATTTGTCAGCATCAAGAATATCTACCGCCCAGAGAAACTCAAACCAATATTGAATTATATCAAAGACAGTTTAATCAGGGGAATATTCTCAAGTCGCAAGGAAGATTTGCCGAGGCGATCGCTTATTTTAAAAATGCTTTAGTTTTGCAGCCCAATTCGATAGAGGCTACCACTAATTTGGCAGTGACGCTGCACCAAACAGGCAATTTATCCGAAGCTGCCGCCTATTATCAGCGCGCGACCGAGATTGATCCAAACTGCGCTCAATCCCACAATAACTTGGGTATTTTGCTGCAAGATCAAGGCAATATAATGGCTGCTATATCTTGCTTTCAAAAGGCGATCGCCCTGAATCCGGTTTACGTCAAAGCTCTCAACAATCTCGGCGCCACACTCCAGCAGCAGGGCGAGTTGCCAAGTGCGATCGCCTGTTTTCATCAAGCACTTTCTGTCAATTCCAATTATGCGCCAGCGCTGGTAAATTTGGGTGCGGCGATGCAAACAGAATCTCAGCTAGCCGAGGCTGAACGCCTTTACGAGCTGGCAATTGAAGCCGAACCGCACAATCCTACAGGACACTATCACCTGGGAACGTTATGCTTGGCTGCGGGCAAAATAGAACAGGCAATTTCTAGCTTGGAACTAGCCATATCTTTGCACCCTAATTATCTAGAAGCTATTACTAATTTAGGCAGTGCGGTTGAACAATTAGGAGACGTTAATAAAGCAATTTTGTGCTACACTAAAGCTATAAAGCTTGATGCAAATTGTGTTAAAGCTCACTTCAATTTAAGCTTAGTCTTGCTGTTGACTGGGGATTTGCCGCGCGGTTTAGCAGAATACGAGTGGCGGTGGCAAACAGAACAGGCGAAAAAATTACCACGGTTGAATTTTGACCAACCAGTTTGGGACGGTTCAGATTTGAACGGCCAAACTATTTTGCTCCGATCCGAACAAGGTTTGGGCGATGCCATTCAATTTGTGCGATACGCGGCAATTGTGCAGCAAAAAGGTGGCAAAGTAATCATTTCTTGCTATCCAGAACTGAAGCGTTTATTTAAGCAGATTCCTGGGATTGAACAAGTGGTGAGTCGGATGGATGAATTGCCGGATTTCCAACTGCAAGCACCGCTGATGAGTTTGCCGTATATTCTCGGAACAAATTTAGAAAATATACCGGCAAATGTTCCTTATTTAGTTGCGCCGCCGAATTGGCAATTTTCCCTAAATTTGGATCGCAATTTCAAAGTTGGGATTGTGTGGGCGGGAAGTTCGGAACATTTGAAGGATTTTCAGCGATCGAGCGATTTAAGCTATTTCCTGACATTGTTAGATATTCCCGGTGTAAGTTTTTACAGCCTTCAGAAAGACTTATCGGCTGACAATCGTAGTTTGTTAACTCAAATTGCCGTGATAGATTTGAGCGACAATTTGAACGATTTTGCCGATACTGCGGCGGTGATATCGCAACTAGATTTAGTAATTTCTGTTGATACTGCGATCGCGCACTTAGCCGGTGCTTTGGGTAAACCGGTATGGATTTTGCTGTGTTTTATGCCGGATTGGCGGTGGATGTTGGAACGCGAAGACAGCCCTTGGTATCCGACGGCGCGGCTGTTTCGGCAGCAAAAACCGGGCGATTGGGTGGGAGTTTGCGATCGCGTAAAAACAGCCTTGCTAGAGAGGGCGGGCACGGGGGCACCGCCCCTACAATCTACTCGTTTCCAGGCTGTACCTGGTAACGGAGATACCGAAGCTTCGCCTCGATTTTCCTTATCGCCCGCACAGGTACAATTTTACATAGCAAAGGCCTTAGAAAAACAAGGTAAAAAAGCAGAGGCAGCCGATCGCTACGAACAAGTAATTGCCGCCTCACCCAGCCACGCAGAAGCCCACAGTTGTTTAGGTGATATCAAACAGGAAAACGGGGAAATAGCCGAGGCTATTGCTCATTACCAAAAATCGCTAAAAATCAATCCCAACCAGGCTGAAACAAACTTATATTTGGGTTCTGCCCTCGAAGAACAGGGACAAGTCGCAGAGGCTATCGACTTCTACAATAAAGCAATTCAACTACGTCCCAACTCGCCCAATTGGCGCTTGAGACTAGCCTTAGCTTTGCTTTTAACAGGAAATTATGAGCGTGGTTTTGCGGAGTACGAATCGCGCTGGCAAACTCAACAATTGGATCAGCGATCATTTGATCAACCACTTTGGGACGGCTCGGATTTGCAGGGAAAAACAATTTTATTGCACCCTGAACAAGGTTTTGGCGATACGATACAATTTATCCGCTACGCGCCTTTAGTTAAGCAAAAAGGCGGCAAAGTTATTGTGGCTTGTCATGTCTTGCTGAAGCGTTTATTTGAAGGAATTACAGGAGTCGATCGAGTAGGGGTCAGGCCGAGCGATTTGATAGATTTTCAAGTGCAAGCCCCGCTGCTAAGTTTGCCGCGAATTCTGGGAACGACTTTGGAAAATATACCGGCAAATATTCCTTATTTAGCTCCACCACAGGATTTTAAATTTTCCCTAGAGCCGAACAATAAACTAAAAGTAGGTATTGTGTGGGCGGGCGGCCCGCTGCACCGCAACAATCATCGGCGATCGTGTAAATTGAGCGATTTTGTGCAATTTGTAGATGTTCCGGGAGTGAGTTTTTACAGCCTTCAAAAAGATTTGTCAGCGGGCGATATTACTTTATTAAATCAACACCAAATTGAAGATTTGAGCGAACAGTGCGTCGATTTTGCCGACACAGCAGCAATTATTTCGCAACTCGATTTAGTAATTTGCGTAGATACTTCTGTCGGGCACTTGGCCGGTGCTTTGGGCAAACCAGTCTGGATTTTGCTGTCTTTTGTTCCCGATTGGCGCTGGATGCTGGAACGCGAAGATAGCCCTTGGTATCCCACTGCGCGGTTGTTTAGGCAGCAAAAAGCTGGTGATTGGGATGGAGTTTGCGATCGTATAAAAGCAGCCTTGCTAGAGAGGGCGGGCACGGGGGCACCGCCCCTACAATCTACTCGTTCCCAGACTCAGCCTGGTAACGCAGATTTTTATACTCCGCCTCAAATCCAACCCCCAGAAACTCCCCCACAACTTACAGGAATCGGCATTAGTTGGCCCCTCAGTATCACCAGCGGCTGGGGAATTTACGCCATGAATTTAACACTACAACTGCGGCAAAATCCTGCCTGGGAAGTTGCACTTTTAACACCGCCATCAATCACCTCAGAATCAATGAATCCGCTGCATAAATCGCTGTTGTTACCTGTAATTGAAAAGCACAAAAGTTTTCAGGAATTAGTAGCAGCAAATTCCGACAAACAAATTAGTTGTAATTTTCCCGTACTTTACGCTTTGGGGAATAATTTAGCATCCTCTGGAGTTGACAATCAAATTACCAGCGCTTGTCAAATAGGAGTCATATTTTTTGAAGACACACGAATCACAGCAGAAGCACTAGAAATAGCCAAAAAATATAGCGCGATTGTCGCAGGTTCTAACTGGAATGCGGATGTTTTGAGAAGCCGCGGCTTGACTAATGTGGCGATGGTACATCAAGGAATTGACCCAACAATTTTTCATCCTGCACCCAAATCTAATCTATTTGGCGATCGCTTCGTCATTTTCTCCGGCGGCAAACTGGAATATCGCAAAGGTCAAGATATTGTAATTGCCGCTTTCAAACGATTTCGCGCCAAACATCCAGAGGCTTTGTTACTAACAACATGGCACAACTTCTGGCCTCAGTATATGTTAGGAATCGAACAAACCGGAAACGTGGCCGGACTTCCCAATATCAACCGCGACGGAAGTTTGGAAATTTCCCAATGGTTAGTGGCTAACGGTTTGCCGATTGACTCTTTTATCGACATCGGCTTAATTCCCAATCACCTCGCTGGACAAATTTTGCGAGAAGCCGACTGTGCTGTTTTCACTAACCGCTGCGAAGGTGGCACTAATTTAGTCGCGATGGAAAGTATGGCCTGCGGAATTCCGACTATTTTATCAGCAAATACTGGTCATTTAGACTTAATTTACAGCCACATTTGCTATCCTTTATGGAGTCAAGGACGAGTTAAACTAACTCCTCCTTTTTCCGGTGTAGAAGGTTGGGGAGAGTCTGATGTGGCAGAAGTTGTCCAGGCTTTGGAACAAGTTTATACTAATCGCGAAGAATCAAAAACTCGCGGTTTAGCTGCGGCTAATTTTATGCTGGATTGGACTTGGGAAAAACAGGTTAAGCGTTTTTTGGATGTGATTGCCGATATGTAGATAACACTAAAGTCCTGACTACACACTTTCGGAAAATTGTTCGTAGTAAAGACTTTAGTCATTCTTAAAAAGATTAATTTTCGATTAATTCCAATAGTTTGTTAGCACTATTTACACTTTCAATATCGTATAGTTCTGGATTGTAATAAACAATTTGTGCTACCAATTTATGATGGTAACTTTGAGCTTTTTCATTCCTCGAACCATGAACGCGACGATAATTAAGAACTATTTCTCTCGTTCCCAAAAAAGGAATGCTATGTTTGTGACAATTAACCCAAAATTCCCAATCCTCATAACCTTCTTTCATCTCTGCTTTATAACCGTTGACCAAATTCCAAACTGATTTGTGATACAATGAAGACGTGCAAATCATATTAGATTGTTTAATATTTTTTGGTGAGTATAAATCATAACTGGGTATTGTGTGATTTTCATTGCCGCCAAAAAGTTGATAAGAACCAAATGCTATGCAAGGTACTTTGGATTTTAGACATATTTCTAAAAGACACATCAAGGCATTTGGAGATAAAATATCATCGCCATCTAAGGGCATTATGTATTGGCCGTTTGCTGACGCTATGCCAGTATTTCTAGCCATTGATATCCCTTGATTAGCTTGTTCTATTAGCCTAATTTGATGCTGGGGATTTGTTGCTATCAAATTTTTGGCTGCTGTGCTAGTAGTATCTAAGCTGCCATCATTAACAATGATTATTTCCCAATTTTTGTAAGTTTGATTGATAACGCTAGTTACTGCTTGCGACAAAAAATGACCTTGATTGTAACAGGGAATAATCACAGATATTAAAGGCCGATATTCCAACTGTGGTGCTGCAACTTTTTTGACGTTTTCTGACTGTAATTTTTGGGCGGAATTTCGAGCAGCTTGCAAGCTATAAAAATAAATCTTGGGATGGACGATCGCTAATTGATTCAGCTCGGTATTTTGATACTCATTTACTAACCTCGGATATCCCGACAAGTGCTCTTGTTTAACAAAAATCAAGATATTCTGAGCGTACCAAGGCTCGACTTTTTCATTGTTCCATATTTTTTTTCTCAAGCAGTCAATAACTGCATAGCCGTTTTTGTGAAAGTAATAAACCCAATATTGTGGCCACTGTTCGTTAACGTGTTCGACGCCTCCTTGAAATGGTATCGCAGCAGAAAACAGAATCACTGGTGCTAGTTGAGTGAGAGAATTAACAAAGTTTTCGGCACAGGTAGCCGGTAAATGTTCGGCAACTTCCAGAGAAATTGCTAAGTCAAACTTTCTGTTTATTTGCAGCGGTTGCTTTAAATCGGCGGATTGGAACTGATTTAAAGGAATTTGTAAAATAGTGCGATCGACATAATCGCCATCTATTCCCAAACAATCAGCAATTCCCAACTTGTGAAACGCAGCTAACCAACTTCCCGTACCGCAGCCCACATCTACCACACTTTTAGGTAAAATGGGTTGCAGCAAGTCTAACAGCAGGGGAATAATTTCTCTAGCAGAAGTGCGAGTTCCTTCTCCGATTAATGGGTAAAAATCTCTTGTATAAGATGACTGTTGGTTTTGATTGGTTTGGCTGCCTGTTTGAGAATTAATTGCCTCTAAACTGCTAATATTGTAACCATGCAAATGTGCTGGAAACTGCCAGGAAATATTGGGATCTGGTTGATGTTTTACTGGCTCAACATTGCCCCGCCAAGCAGCCCCCATAATTTGCATTGTTTGATATACTACCGTTTGCCATCCCATTTGCTTCAAGTAATCTAAACCTTTACCAACATCTGGAGCGGTTAAATCGTGAAATAAAATTATTGCATCTTCCTCAGCCAATTTTTCACACGCAATGGCATCATTTAACGGCCCATCACCTCCGTGTTCTCCGTCAATAAAAATTAACGACCATTTGCGGTTGAATTGAGCGGAATATTCTTCTACTCTTTGGGGGCTATAGCCGGGTATTAGCTCGACTGATGTTTGAACACCCGACGCATTTAGAGCACCTTGAATTGAATCGATGACGCTTTGTCTGATGTCTTCTCTTTCTAACAGCGGATCTACGACATCTAACTCAACTCCTGCGAGGGCTAAGTGACAGGCCGACCAGCCTAGCCAGCAACCTATTTCTAAGGCTTTTTTACCTTTGAATTGCAGAGCTGTATTGTAAAGGATGTGCGCTTCGTCGCGATTCAAAAAGCCGATGAATGGATAGCGCTTGTCTGCATACCAATTATGCGGAATTTCCCGGCGCAAATAAGGCCAGTTACTCGCATTTGGATCGGCAATAATCATATTGGGGAAATAGGAGTCAGGTATAATTATTTGGAACCCTGGGGAAACATAATCGCCTGGTTGTAATAAATTATTTTTGCTTAGTTCAGGTTGTTGGTAAGTCATTTTTAGTTCTTGAAATATTGGTATTGCTGCCTGTATTTTAGGTTGATAACGGACGCTAATTTCCAGTATATCGCCGTCAGTTGCCATCAATTGTACTCGGTCAAACTGCTGGCGGCCAGCTAAATGCAAAATGCCGATCGCCTCCTGCGGCAAGTACGGCTCCACAAAACAGCCTCGCTGCTTGTCCCAAACCGGAAAACCGTTGAATATCCAATTGCACCAAGCTGGTAGCATTTCAGTCAGATTGAACAATTCGCCACTGTAAACAGCTAGGTTTAGGGCAAATTGATCTGTCATGACACAGCCGGATTTTTGCAATCCTTGATTGAGTTTTTCAGCCCATATTTCCCAGTGCA
Source organism: Microcoleus sp. BR0-C5 (assembly GCF_036705045.1). Lineage (NCBI taxonomy): Bacteria > Bacillati > Cyanobacteriota > Cyanophyceae > Oscillatoriales > Microcoleaceae > Microcoleus > Microcoleus sp. BR0-C5. The sequence continues at coordinate 61,918 of NZ_JAUBTR010000006.1, read as the reverse complement.
AAGCATCTTTTCGGAGGGCGAAAACTCCGGCATTTAATATCGGATAACTGTATAATTTATTAGCGACTTCTTCACCAAAGTTAGCTTCGTATTGTTGATAAACCCACTGCCAAAACTGAGGAAGTTGTCCGTACTGCTGCAAGCTAGCCCTGTGAACTTCGGGAACAATTGCCAGTCCCCGGCGCGATGCTCCTTCAACTAACAAATTAATTGCTCTCCAGTCTTGAACCCAAGCATCCGCATCTATCCAAAGGTATATATCAAAATTGGGGAAGTATTTTCGCAAACAAGGTCTAACTAATAGCCCTTTTAAATGTTCGGGGGCTTCATTTTTGCCCGGAAAGTCAAAGTCCCAATCGGGCTTTTGAATGATATTAACTTGTGTTTCCAGCCACTGCAATTGTTGGGGAGTGCAGCCGAGATCGAAAAAGCCGATCGCCACATTTTCGCCCTCGGGTTTTTCCCGCACCGATAAAATAGTACCTCGCACCAATTCAAAGTAATTTGCATCGGCGGCCGTAATCATGATAATCTGCATAAAATTAAATATAACTGAGATATTGCACCATTCTCAAGAAGCTTTTTATGGGCGGGCTCTTCGGCACACCCCACAAGAAAATTCACTCTTTGTGGAACGGGCATCTTGCCCGTTCTTGAGAATGGTGAAATATGTGATATTTAACCAACTACTCTGAGATAAAGTATAGCACGGAGGAGGAATTGTGAAAAACCACAAAGGGAAAGTTTATTTAGTCGGTGCGGGGCCCGGAGATTGTAACTTGATGACAGTGCGATCGCACAAACTGCTATCCCAAGCCGAAGTCTTAATCTACGACGCTCTAATCGACATCCCGCAACTCGAATTAATCCCACCAACTTGTCGGAAAATAGAAGTCGGCAAACGCGGCGGGAAACCTTCCACCCAGCAGCAAGAAATTAACCGTTTGCTGGTAGAAAATTGCCAAGTCGGAAAACAAGTAATCCGCTTAAAAAGCGGCGATCCGTTTATTTTTGGTCGTTCCAGTTCCGAAATTCAAGCCTTAATCACAGCGGGCTGCGAGTTTGAAGTCATACCCGGAATTTCTTCCGCCCTATCGGCACCTTTACTAGCAGGAATTCCCCTCACAGATCCGGTGATGAGCCGCTGTTTTGCAGTGATGAGCGCCCATGAACCGGATGCTTTGGAATGGGAAGCATTAGTGCAGATAGAAACTTTGGTAATATTGATGGGAGGGCGAAATTTAAGCGAGATAATTTGGCAATTGCAAAAGCACGGACGATCGCCAGAAACTCCGATCGCCATTATCCGAGATTGCGGCCGTCCAGAACAGCAAATTTGGCTGGGAAATCTCTCCAACATTGTACAGCAAACAGCAGGTCAATCTCTATCGCCTTGCGTGATCGTAATTGGGGAAGTAGTTAGATTGCGCGAATATTTAATCCAGCCAGAAAGCACAAATATGATCGATACACCAGTCACCACTAATAACAGCCAATTGCCACTAGCAGGAAAAACCATTTTAGTCACGCGATCTGTTTCTCAGTCGGCTGAATTTAGCGATCAACTCCAGCAACAAGGAGCCCGCGTGCTCGAAATGCCTGCCTTGGTAATTGGGCCACCGTCCACTTGGGAACCATTAGACAGTGCGATCGCACAATTGTCAAGCTTTCACTGGTTAATTCTCACTTCCCACAACGCTGTAGACTGCTTTTTTCAACGATTACAAGCAAAAGGCAAAGACGCCCGCAGCTTGTTTGGCATTAAAATCGCAGTTGTCGGGAAAAAAACAGCAGAAAGTTTGCGATCGCACTCTCTACAACCAGACTTTATTCCCCCCAACTTTGTCGCCGATTCCCTAGTCGAGAACTTCCCCTGGCAGGGCGGGCGCGGGGGCACCGCCCCTACAAACTGCAAGATTCTATTTCCGAGAGTAGAAAGCGGCGGCAGAGAAGTTTTAGTTAAAGAATTCACCGCCCAAGGAGCGCAAGTAATAGAAGTGCCAGCTTACCAATCTTGCTGTCCCGAAACCATCGATCCGATCGCCCTATCCGCACTCCAAAATCAAGCCGTAAATATCATAACCTTTGCCAGTTCCAAAACTGTGCATAACTTTTGCAATCTCCTCGAAAAAAGCCCAGACTTATCCCTGTCTAAGGATTGGTTGGAAAACGTTTGCATTGCATCCATCGGCCCGGAAACTTCCAAAAGCTGCCAGAAATTATTGGGTAAGTTAGACGTAGAAGCCAAAGAATATACCTTAGACGGATTGACTGAGGCGATCGTCCAATGGGCACAAGCGAGGTTGTAAAATAGTTGTACGATCATTAGGAGGAAAGAAACATGACCGCAAAAGACCAACTTCTTCAAGAACTAGACCAAGTACCAGAACCCGTGCTGCTGAAAGTGCTTGAATTTGTCCGTTCCTTAAAGACTGAAGAAGAACAACAAAAACTAGAAGCCAAAGCATGGCAGGCATATCTAAATTCCGAACACGAAAGAAAGGAGGTTTACCGTCGCCTTGCCAACTCCTAATTTGGTCAGCAAAAGTATGGTTTTAAGTATCCACGCCAGACAGATAGAGAGGTTTGGCGGCACTCCCGGCGTTAGAGATGAAGGCTTGTTGGAGTCGGCTTTGGCTCAACCGCAAGCAACTTTTGGCGGTCAATTTTTGCATTCAACGATTAGCGAACAAGCTGCAGCCTATCTCTATCACATAGCGATGAGTCATCCCTTTATTGACGGCAATAAACGAACGGCTTTTGCAGTGACAGATACCTTTTTGCGTTTGAATGGTTGCGCTCTGAATTTGACCGACGATGAAGTATATGATTTAGTCATGCGAGTCGCGCGGGGAAGCATAACTAAGGAAGAACTAACCACCGAGATCGAGTCAGGTATTTTTAAGTTTTAATAAGTAAGTTGGGCAGCCTACGTTGAGATTAAGTAAGGTGCGGCGTACTCACGTTACATTGAAATAGCGAATCGCGGAACAAAAAAGCGAGTAAAATTATCACTAAAGAACAAAGCCGAGATCCTTTGCGTCAAATCAGTAATAAAACTAAACAGAAAATAGCACCAACCGCCGATCGCCCTTTCTCCCGCAAATCCCGCTACCCAACTAGAAATTAGCAATAGCCATGAATATAAACTTTTCTCGTTACGACACCTTAGCCACCCTGCTAGCAGGAACTACCGCAGCCTTAACCATAGTCATCAGCCAAAGTGCGATCGCCAAAACCCCCCAAGAAGTCGCCAGCATTGCCGGGCCGCTGACAGTACAAATTAACAGTTCCCTCGGAGACGGTTCTGGGGTAATTATTGCCAAAACAGGTAAAACTTACACAGTTTTAACAGTCAATCACGTCGTAGAAAAAGCAGACGTTAAATACACCGTTCGCACGTCTAAAGGCAAAAACTATCCAGCAACTGCCGTCACCCGCTTGCAAACCGCCGAAACTGACCCGGATTTAGCCGTAGTCAAATTTGAAAGCCCCGAAGAATATCCAGTCGCGACGATCGCCGATTCCGATCTAGCAGTCATCGGCACTCAAATCTTCGTTTACGGCTATCCTGCTACGGGCGGACTTTTCGGCGCGGAAAGAGAACCAGAACTCTCTCCCGGACTCGTTACCAGCCGCCCACGCAACCGCCCAGAAGGTTACACTTTGCGGTATCAGGCCGTAACTTGGAGCGGCATGAGTGGCGGCCCAGTTTTTGACTCCGACGGCCGAGTCATCGGTTTACACGGACAAGGGGAATTCGGTTTCGCGCAAACGAGTTCCGGCGAAGTCGCCCCGATTAAAACCGGATTTAACGCAGCAGTTCCCATCAATACATTTATCGCGAAGCTAGTGGCGGCGGGAATCAACAAATCCGAGTTGAAAGTAGACAATACTCCCGCAACGAGCGGCCCCGTATCCACCGCCAATCCGCAAGACGCCCAAGCCTATTATTTTCGAGGGCTTTCGCGCTTAGATGAAGGAACTGCTTCGGAGGCTTTGGAGGCGATCGCGGATTTCAACAGAGCACTCGCTTTCAAGCCCAAATATACCCCTGAATTGTATTTTAATATCGGTAATGCCCGCACTTTATACGTCGCCCTACTCGATCCCGCATTGGACAACGGCCGCTATCCAAACCCTATTGAAGCATACACGAAGGCGGTCGCAGCCAATCCCGGTTTTGCCGACGCCTACTACAACAGGGCTTTAGCTTACCTTGTAAAACAAGACAAACCCAAAGCAATTGCCGACTTTCAAAAAGCCGCAGAACTTTACAAGCAAGGCGGCAGAACAAGTGCCTATCAAGACGCGCTCAACCGAATCAAACAATTGCAGTAGAATTTGAAGTTAAGAATTAAGAATTAAAACGATCGATCGCCCTAAATCCGCAAATTATCCCTACCCAACTACAAATTACCAACAGCCATGAATATAAACTTTTCTCGTTACGACACCTTAGCCACCCTGCTAGCAGGAACTACCGCAGCCTTAACCATAGTCATCAGCCAAAGTGCGATCGCCAAAACCCCCCAAGAAGTCGCCAGCATTGCCGGGCCGCTGACAGTACAAATTAACAGTTCCCTCGGAGACGGTTCTGGGGTAATTATTGCCAAAACAGGTAAAACTTACACAGTTTTAACAGTCAATCACGTCGTAGAAAAAGCAGACGTTAAATACACCGTTCGCACGTCTAAAGGCAAAAACTATCCAGCAACTGCCGTCACCCGCTTGCAAACCGCCGAAACTGACCCGGATTTAGCCGTAGTCAAATTTGAAAGCCCCGAAGAATATCCAGTCGCGACGATCGCCGATTCCGATCTAGCAGTCATCGGCACTCAAATCTTCGTTTACGGCTATCCTGCTACGGGCGGACTTTTCGGCGCGGAAAGAGAACCAGAACTCTCTCCCGGACTCGTTACCAGCCGCCCACGCAACCGCCCAGAAGGTTACACTTTGCGGTATCAGGCCGTAACTTGGAGCGGCATGAGTGGCGGCCCAGTTTTTGACTCCGACGGCCGAGTCATCGGTTTACACGGACAAGGGGAATTCGGTTTCGCGCAAACGAGTTCCGGCGAAGTCGCCCCGATTAAAACCGGATTTAACGCAGCAGTTCCCATCAATACATTTATCGCGAAGCTAGTGGCGGCGGGAATCAACAAATCCGAGTTGAAAGTAGACAATACTCCCGCAACGAGCGGCCCCGTATCCACCGCCAATCCGCAAGACGCCCAAGCCTATTATTTTCGAGGGCTTTCGCGCTTAGATGAAGGAACTGCTTCGGAGGCTTTGGAGGCGATCGCGGATTTCAACAGAGCACTCGCTTTCAAGCCCAAATATACCCCTGAATTGTATTTTAATATCGGTAATGCCCGCACTTTCATCACCGCCGGCTTGCCTCAAACCGAACCCACACGCGGTTCCACTGCTATTCAAGCATACACGCGGGCGATCGAAGCCAATCCCGGTTTTGCCGACGCTTACTACAACCGAGCTTTAGCTTACCTGGATAACCAAGACCAACCGAAAGCAATTGCCGACTTTCAAAAAGCAGCAGAACTTTACAAGCAAGGCGGAAGAACCAGCGCCTATCAAGACGCGCTCAACAGAATCAAGCAATTGCAGTAGAATGAGAAGTTAATAAGGATCGCGAATTAAATAATTTACACTCTTGAAAGTGGGTTGGGCGTCCCGCCCGCCCTTTCTGGACGGGCGGGACGCCCATCCCACAAGAGCCATCAAAATTCTAAGTTATTTAATTCTCATTCCTAATTAAGAATTAAAAATGAGTAATCCCATTTTTAATTCTTAATGTAGTTCATAAAAACAGCAGGTAAATAACCATGACTGCTATAACCTTAAACCTCAACTCCATAATTAAACTAACTTCAGAACAGTTTTATCAACTGTGCGAAGAAAACCCAGACTTGAAACTCGAACGCAACGCCAACGGAGAATTAATCGCCATGCCGCCAACCGGAGGAGAAACAGGGAAACGCAACTTAACAGCAGGGGCTCAACTCTGGACGTGGAACGAACAAACCGAACTCGGTGAAGCCTTTGATTCCTCAACAGGATTTACTCTGCCCAATAAAGCCGATCGATCTCCCGATGCTTCTTGGGTATAAAAATCCCGCTGGTCAGCTTTGACGCCCGAACAAAGAGAAAAATTCATCCCGCTTTGTCCCGATTTTGTCATTGAATTAGTCTCGCCCAGCGACAGTTTGAAAAAAAGTCAGGAAAAAATGCAAGAATATATGGAAAATGGCTGCCGTTTGGGTTGGCTGATTAACCGCAAAAAACGGGAACTTGAAATTTATCGCCCCGGTCAAGATGTAGAAGTTTTACAATCTCCTCTCACCCTTTCTGGGCAAAATGTTTTGCCGGGATTTGTTCTAAATTTGCAAAAAATTTGGAATTAATTTGAGTTATAAATAGTTTTAAAAATTCAAAAAAATGCTATGAGTGCTATAACCTTAAACCTCAACTCCATAATTAAACTAACTTCCGAACAGTTTTATCAACTGTGCGAAGAAAACCCCGATTTAAAATTAGAACGCAGCGCCAACGGAGAATTAATCGCCATGCCGCCAACCGGAGGAGAAACGGGAAGAAGCAACTCAAAATTTAACTTACAGATTGGACTTTGGAACGAACAAACCCAACTCGGTGAAGCCTTTGATTCCTCCACAGGATTTACTCTGCCTAATAAAGCCGATCGATCTCCTGATGCGTCTTGGGTAGAGAAATCCCGCTGGTCAGCTTTGACACCTCAACAAAGAGAAAAATTTATCCCGCTTTGTCCCGATTTTGCTGTCGAAATTCTCTCCCCAACGGACAGCTTGAAAAAGACTCAGGAAAAAATGCAAGAATATATGGAAAATGGCTGCCGTTTGGGTTGGCTGATTAACCGCAAAAAACGCGAATTTGAAATTTATCGCCCCGATCAAGATGTGGAAGTTTTACAATCTCCTCTCACTCTTTCTGGGGAAAATGTTTTGCCGGGATTTGTTCTCAATTTGCAAAAAATTTGGAATTAGCAGAATTTAATTTTGACTTATTATATCATCTTCAATAAAATAACCGTTACCATTTCCTAGTGAGGAATGCAATTCCGAGCGAATTGGGTCAGGACTCTCCGTCCTCGCTACGAACCAATTTTGTTATTATCGCTCGACGGGACATCATATTACCGGGAAATTTGATAAAATTATAAGTACCCATAAAATTAACGCGCTAGAATTATGGTTCAAACAATTCAAGCTAAAAATGTCACATTAGAAGAATTAAAAACACTTTTTGACCTTCAACTTGTCACAGACGACCAATTTTTCCGAGAATGGCAAGATGAGTTACCAGAAATTACCGACTTTCAAAAACGACAGCTAGATCAGATTAAAGCGGGTTACTTCAACATGCGGTCGTATCCGCCGATGCTGGAAAAAACCATTAGTTTGTCGATCGTCTCTCCGCTGTTATTTGCAGGCGAGTTTTATCTGCATCCTTTCTACATTAAACCAGAAAAATCCGTCGAAATTTACGAAGAAGATGAAGGCGTTATCATCAAAGGCAGCCTTGATACTTTAGTTTTAAAAGAGCAGTTGTGGCTGATGGTAATAGAATCGAAACGAGTTTCATTTTCGATCGAAGCGGGATTGGCGCAAATCTTAGCTTATATGCTGGCAAATCCCAACCCGGACAAACCTAGTTACGGCATGATTGCTACAGGCGGAAGTTTCATCTTTGTTAAATTAGTGAAAGGAGAATCACCTCGATATAGCACATCTGATTTATTTGGAATTAACAATCGCACCAATAATTTACATGATGTACTCCGCATCCTCAAACGCTTGAGTCAAATAGTGATTAGTCAGTAATTATTGGCCAAACAGGGGATTGGCCAAACAGGGCATGGGGCATGGGGCATTAATCTTCCTTCTTCCTTCTTCCTTCTTCCTTCTGTCTTCAGAATTACCACGGCGAACCGATCATAGTAAAAGCTGCCCAATAATAAGGATGCGAGAAATTTCGATCGCCCCTAGTGACCAACTCCGACGGTAAAGGCAGAGCTTGATTGTTGCCCGATCTTACCAAATAACCATCTTGCAACCGCACTTCACCCCGCAGCATCGCCAACTGCGCTTGCCGCAAAGCCTCAGCCTTAATCGGCGCTGTACGCAACTCCTGGTAAAACTCAGTCATCAGCCCCAAAGTAGCGACATCGCTGACATACCACAAACTCGCCAAAGCCGATTTTACCCCCGCGTGCACCGCCAACCCCGCAAACCCCAACTCAGCTTGTTCGTCTCCCACCGCCGTAGTACACGCACTCAAAACCAACAACTCCACCTGCGGGTTAGATAACTTCAACTGATCCAACTGATTCAACCGCAACTTAGTATCCCAAAACTGAATGTAAGAATTTTGGGCCCCCCCAGGCTGAAAATCGCCGTGAGTAGCTAAATGAATAATTTTGTATTGCGGTTGATTGCGCTTCTGCTTCAAATTTGCCAAAGTAAAAGCTTCATTGAGAAAAGACGAACCAGGCCAAATCTTGCCCACAATTGTCGATATTTCCAGCGGCACCGCAGGCAAAGGATTTTGATCGTATTTGGCGGGAAAATTCGACGCACCCATCGCTAACACTTCAGAACCCTTAACATCCGCATAGCGAGTATCAGTTAAACTCAAACTCGGAATCAGCCCCAAACTATACTTTTCTACCAAAAACTGCTTGCCGTCGTAAAGAGCAGCCAAAGGCAAAGTTCGCAAACCGACATCCATCGAAAACACCAAGGTGTCAATCTTGTTAGCCTCCAATTCCGGTTGCAGCGGTGCAATTAACCACTGGTAAAGTTCCTCGGCAGGTTCCTTGTAATCAACAGCATTCAATCTCCTGGGACTTCTGATAGCATTAGTGAATTTTTTAGCAACTTGCAGGACTGTCTCGCGGCTTGCAGGCACGCTTTTAAAAACATTTTTGCCGTCTGGCAATAACAACACAAGTTCTAAATGTTTGTCTTTTGCCCATACGTAAAGGATGGCGGGTTTAACCCCAGTCAACTGATTGACGCTGCTGAGAGTATCTCGAATACTTTGCTGCGTGACTGACTTTTCAGTGACAGTGCCCCCAAAGTAACGTTCAAATTCCCGGCCCTGAGTTCTATCCCTTTGCTGCACTGCGTCGATCGGATTTATCGGCGCCATCGAACTTGATCGAGAAATCTCAGGAACCCTCACATTCCCCATACTTTCTGCTGTTACCGCACTCGCCGGCTTCTGTGCAGTTGCCTGCAAGTTACCGTTTTCTGTCGCTGCAGGCGGGGCCAAATTGTCTTGTAACACCGACGGCGACAGCAGTACCGGGCCGGCCACAGTCTCGTTCGACTGAGCCTCAAAAGAGACAGCAGCAGCTTCTGGCGAGACATTTGCGTTAGTGTTCTTGGGCACCGACGCTGCAGGGCCGATACTCACCTGAGTCACAATTTGTTGAGAATTGGCTGTAGTTTTCAGTTCCACGCTGGTAGTTGGTGTCGGACTCGGCACGATCGCCAGCGGCCCGATCGCAGTTGAGGAGGTGGCAGTGTTCGACTTGGAGTTTCCCGTCCCAACAGTCGCCACCGTGCAGGTTCCCGACGAGCAAGTGCTTTGCAGCAGCGTCTGTGAACCCGATTGAGCCAGCCCGTCTGTAGAAATGCTGACCTGGGCGCGTTCAGCAGCAGTTCCTGTTCCCGCAGCCCGAAACGCTCCCCCAGCCTCGATTGCCACATCGCCGCCCGTATTGCCACGAGCTTTGATCGAAACAACTTCAACATCTTTCTGCCCGATAATTTGGCTCGAACCGGCACTTCCCGATTGCGAACTCGAGTTGATCACCCCTGTAACGATCCGGCCCGGCGCCGCAATCGAAATATCTCCCCCGCTTCTGGCACCAAAAGCATCGATGTTACCGGTTTCTACCGCACCGGCGCTGCGAATATTGATAGGGCCCGCCACCCCGGAACTTGAGCGAGATGAAACTGTACCAGCAGTCAACTTGCCTTGAGTGCTAGTGATGTTAATCCCCGCAGTCGAGGTAACGTCTCCGACGGCTACAGTACCGCCCATCAGAGAGATCGTGGCGTTATCAGTTCCGACAATCGCACTTGTTCCCACGATCTCGCCAGTGCCATTGGGCGATTGAATCGTCGTCGGATCTTGAAATGTCACCGCCACTGGCGTTGAATTTGGCGTTCCAGAAGGAATCGAAATCACACCGCTACCGTCGGCGCGCCCGATCGCGATCGAAGCAAACCCATTCCGAAAAGTGTTCAATTCAGCAGCCGTCAAGTTCAGAGCTTCTGTATCGCCAGAACCTTGAATGATAATATTTTGGCTTGGATCGGCCGGTTGCAGCACCAGATTGCCGTTGCTGGCGATCGAATTGTTGCCACCCGTCAAGTCAATATCGTTGCCGGTTAAAGTAATATTTCCCGGTGTTTTCGAGCCACTAGCTTCGATCGCGCCTGCTGTGACTCCATTGCGCCCCGTTAGCGTCACATTCCCCGCGCGATCGCCCCTGGTGTCGATCGCCCCTGCAGTCACCGTGCCCTGTGCGGTAACGCTAACATCTCCCACCGAATTGCCTATATCTTCGGAAGAATTGACAGAAGTGTTGATGGTGCGGGCAGTTCCAGTAAGTAGCTGACCGGTTGTGACATTGCCCGCTGTGCTGACGATGCTAATTTCCTGATTGTTGGTAGTGATATTTCCGGTACGGATATTGCCGTCAGCTTTGAGAGTAATTGAGGCATTGTCTGCCCCTGTCAAGGAACTTGTGGTAGTGATTGTTCCCAAACCCGCTGGCGATTGAATAATTAGCGGATCGTAAAATGTGAAATCGTTAGCCATCAGAATTGAACCGATACCGTTGCTGCGGCCGATCGTAATTCCAGCAAACCCATTTTCCAAACTTCCGAGGTCGTTTGCCGTCAGATTCAAATAAATATTAGTGCCAACATCTCCAGAACCGCCGATCGCAATATTTTGACCGGGACTCCAAGGTTGCATTACCAAAAAGCCAGTGCCGCTGACTGAATTTTTGTCACCTTTGAAATTAATTTCATTACCAGTCAAAGTAATGTTTCCCGAACCCGCTGCGACGAAGCTCACTCCCAGAACATTCTGAGCCGTCACACTTACATTTCCGGTCGCTTCCGTGCCGCTGGCATCAAGTTTTTGGGCTGTTACGTTCAGGCCGTCGATCGCAATATTCCCGCTCCTGCCGGTGCTGGGATTGGATGAAGAAATGTTGTTTGCAACAGTGGAACCCGGACTAATCAAACTAATATTTCCGCCGTTACTCGACAAATTGCCCGCAGTAATTTGACTTCCCTCCAGGGCGATCGCACCGCCACCGGTGCTAATTGTATCGGCCGCATTCATCGAAAAAACACCCGCACCATTGCGATCAGCATCTGCTTTCAATGTTACCGATCCAGTAGTTGCTTGAAAGCTCAACTGATTGTCCGCCAAATCAGCAATTGTAATATCATTGAGCGCTTCGAGAACCACATTTGACGTAGCCGACATACTTTCCAAAGCTCTAGCCGAAATTGTCAGCGAAGGCTCAGATTTGTTTTCCTGTCCTGGTAGCGTTCCTGTTGCCAAAATATTATTGTTGGCAATTATTTCCGCATCGCCCGCCTCTTCGGCAGAATCTGTAATTAAAATATTTTCTGGATCTAACAGCAAAGTCCCCAAACCGTTTGTCCCAGAGGTATCAACAGTACCGTTAAAAATCAATCTTTGCTTGCCCGAAACTTCCACAAACCCCCCAACACCTGCGGTGGTTGTTGCAGAAACGCCCTGAGCGCTGATGCTGCCCAAAAATGCTGTTGTGTTGTCAGCCCAGACAAAAACATTGCCGCCGTTGCCTGATTCAGTTGCGTTGGCGGCGATCGAACTTTTGCCATCCACGTAAGTCATTGTTGCATTCGGCACAGTTCCCTCGCCTCGGTAATCTCCCCCGATCCGCACCGTTCCGCCACCGTCGGGCCCCGAAGCCTCAATCTTCGCTCCAAACAGCCCTACCTTGTCGCCCAACACGTTGACGCTTCCTCCCGCGCCCCCCCTGGCAGACACGTCCGCAGAACCCGCCACCAGCGCATTTCCAGCCCCTCCAGGCACTGTTTGGCCGCCTGTGAGTACGACTTCACCTTGAGCGTTCGTAGTTATACCCGTAGCGTTAGCCACGCCGGGGCCCGAAAGCAGCCGAGGTAAAGTCAGGGGAGAGAAGGGAAGAGCTTCCGAACCCGACACTCCGGCTGCTGGAGAAACTTCTAAACTCAGCAAAAGTCCGTTTTGACTGAACCGCACCAGATTTTCGCCTGGAACAGCCGCCACAGTAATTTGACCGCCTGGGGCTGAAAGTTGCCCTGTACTGATGACCGTACCGCCCAGCAAAGTCAAATTTTGCCCGGTGCCGACAGCCAAGTTACCAGCATTGACAATACTCGCCGGCTGTGGGCCAAAAATAAAAGCATTCGGCGTTCCGACTAGGGCTGCGTAGTCGTTCGCCCCTGTACTGTTGAACCAACGGTCGTCAAAACCGATACCGCTAGCGGTGGTAGCAAAAAAAGACCCGGACACATCGAGTCTGGCATTTGCTCCGAAGATAATGCCTGCGGGATTCATCAGCAACAAGTTAGAATTGCCGCCGCTAACTTGAATTAGACCGTTAATTAAGGAAGCGTCCCCGCCGACAACGCGGCCGAGGATATTTTTAACGCTTGGGTTGGAGATGAAATTGGCAGTTTCGCCAGAATTCAGACCGAACCGAGTAAAACTGTGGAACAAATTTGCTCCGTCTCTGGAGGTAGTGCCGCCTTTAATGTCGTAGCGAGGAGGCGACCCTGTATTTGGGGCGGTGACATTGGTTCCGGTGCCGTCTGGGGCTGGAGTAATAGATTGTGCCGCAGCAATTTGAGATTGGGGATAAATTGCCACGAGTACCCATCCGTTGCTGTTTTCTTTGAGGAAAACCAGGTTGGGGAAAAAATCTAATATCAAAAATCCAGCAATGGGAATTGCTGCCAGAATCGACCGCACAGCACGTTGAGCATTCATAAGTTTGCCTCGGTCTAGACCTTAATTCGAGTTTAAAATTGAGATTTTAGGTAAAAAAGAGTCGATCGCACCCCAATGCTGACACTTCCTAACGCGAACTCTCGATCGCAAATCTTAAAATTTAAGTCTAAATTTGATTGTGTCACCAACATAGCAAAGACTGACAGTAAGTGTCGAAACACAGTTCCGTTTAAACAGAGAAAATTATGAGCGATCAAATTATCCGTCTGATTGGTTTAACTGGGGGCATCGCCACTGGTAAAACCGCTATATCTAATTATCTGGCAGATGTCTGTGGATTTCCGATTTTAGATGCCGATATTTTCGCCCGCGAAGCTGTGAACCCCTGTTCGCCAATACTTGACTCTATTGTAAAACGATACGGCGCGGGTATTTTGCTCCCGGACGGCAATTTAAATCGGCCAGAGTTGGGAAGTATTATTTTTTGTAACGCAGACGAGCGGCAGTGGTTGGAACAACAGATTCACCCTTACGTGCGCCGCCGATTAGTTGAGGAAACTCAAAGCTGCATAGCTGCATTGACTCCCGTATCCCAGGACACACAGAATTTAGGTACAAAGACTCAAGAAACCAGGTTTTTTCACCGCGATCAAAAGCTAGAACGAAGTATTGTTGAAAAAAACTCCGGTTTCTGCGCCCCCACTAACACGTTGACTTTGGTTTTGGTAGTGCCGCTGCTGTTTGAAGCTAACATGACTGACTTGTGTACCGAAATTTGGGTAGTGTACTGTTCACCCGAAGTGCAGTTAGAACGACTAATGCAGCGAGACGGCTTGAGTTACGATCGAGCTAATGCCCGCATTAACGCCCAGTTGCCGCTAGCTCAAAAGTGTCAACAAGCTGATGCTGTTTTGGACAACTCGTCAACCCTCGACTCGCTATTCCAGCAGGTAGATGTGCAAGTCAGTCGCTGTGAGATTTGATATTTGAGATTGACTCCGCGATAGCGGTTTTCAAACCAGGTTTTTTAATCCCTGCGCGCCAGTTAGTCGATTTGAGATTTGATATTTGAGATTGAATCCACGATTTTGTAAATGGGCTTTTTTCCCTCAACCGCTTTCGACTCCTTCTTCGGAATGGCGCGTAAGCGCTCTTGTCACAAACCAACATCAGAAAAGATCCGAAAAGATCCGAAAAAATAAAAACTTCACAATTTATTTAAAAATACAATAGCAACCATTTATGAAGTTAATGTGAAAAATTAGGCATGGCCCCCTTTAAGGAATCTCATTCACCAAGATATTTATATGTAATACCAATTCTCCCAACTCTTGCAACAATTATGAGTTTTTGGTTTGTTTACGCTCACGCTTCAGGTAAGGTGCGTCGCTTGGAGATTGTCGCTCTTTTTTAGGATTTAAGGGTGGCGACGCACCCTACAGCTACTGTTGCATGAGTTTTGAGAATTAGTATAACGTGCTGATGGCGCGCCTGGGTACTCTCCTGTTGTGTCTTTAATCCCCGGGTTGCCGCTTCACCTCAATAAATTATCAAGTTAATCATAAAAGTAGTACAACTTTACAATTGGCGGTTTTTGTTTCTTTCTTGGAAGACTGTTTCAAAAGGATTCCCGGGGCGATACCCTTTTAGATTTGAGATTTGAGATTTGGGAATGATTTATAACTACCAGGGTTGGGAAGACTGGCATAGAAGAGTAGCATTATTTTTTTGAACATGGTCTTGAATTCTGCTGGTAGCCCGCAAGTAGCAGAGAACTAGAAATTACCCGCGAACAAGCGAGCTAGATGATAGATTTCACCAGCTTTTAACCAAAACTGAAAAAAATTGTAGGTGCAGTCACTTACTAATTGATGATTTCACCGCAATTATTTTTTTTATCCTGATAGCAGAGTACAGACTGCGTATTAAGAAGGGGAAAATACAAACACCAAAATTTATGATGCGCGTTTACTCTTCCATCCTGATGTCAAGCCTGTTACTGAGTGCTGGCGCAGTTAATGCTCAAAGCTTAGAAACTCGATCGACCTTTTTTGCTCAAGACAACTCTGCTTCAGAAATTTTAACGACTCTAGCTGGCACTCCGACTTTTGACGCAGATAACGGTAAAGATGAGCCGCCACAACGAGGCACCGGGAGATAAAGCCGAAAAAAGCGATAATTGCAGGGAATTAGGGGGAGAATGCGAGAATATAAAATTGGGAGAAAAAGATAAAAATTGAAGATTTCGAGCCATTAATTGCGGACTTACGTACTGCGTAGCAAAAAAACCGATTTTTCAGCCGTATTTGACGACTCAAAGCATAATTGTTCGCTATTCCGATTTTTTGGCCAAGCGTCCTCAAGATATCAGACACCACCAACGGGCGGGAAATGTTGCACTCAAAAAAAAAGAAAGGTAAAGCGCGAGTAGGAATCTTACGCTTTACCTTTTTTTTTTCAACTTTTGGAGCTTTAATCTTCTTCCGCAGCTTCGCCACCAACAACGACATCGCGAATCCGCAAACTCGGGCCGCCGCAGCCCACGGGCAAACCGCTTTGTCCTGCCTTGCCGCAGCCGCCGGATTCATCCCAGTAGAAATCGTCGCCGATCGCCTCAATATCAGCTAAAGTGCTGAAAACATTACCCGAAAGAGTAACATCTCGCACCGGATTGTCGAGTTTTCCGTCGCGGATCATCCAAGCTTCGCCGGCACTGAAAGTAAACATTTCGCCGTTAGTCATGCCGCCTTGCCAATTGCGCGCATAAACTCCTTCTTTGATACCAGAAAATAAGTCAGCAACTGGCGTGTCACCTCGTTCGATCCAAGTATTCGTCATGCGGACGATCGGCGGATAATGATAATTCAAACAGCGAGCATTGCCAGTAGGTGTTTCTCCCAATTTGCCCGCCGTTTCCCGCGAGTGCAACCGCCCGACTAAAGCGCCGTCTTTAATTAACTGAGTAGTAGTCGCGGGAGTGCCTTCGTCGTCGTAGAAATAGCTGCCCCGGTGTCCCTCTGGCGCTGCACCGTCGAAAATTTGCAAGTTTTTGGGGCCGAACTGGCGGCCGAGAGTCATAATTTCCAAAATGTCGGGATTTTCGTAAGCCATGTCGGCTTCGGAAAGGTGTCCGAAGGCTTCGTGGACGAACAATCCGGTCAAAATTGGGTCGATGACGACGGTGTAGGTGTTGCCTTGGACGGGGGGTAAGGCTAGGGAGTCTACGGCTCTCTGGGCGGCGCTGCGAACTTGAACATCGAGATCGGTTAAATCTTCGTAAGCTTTGCGGGAACCAGTGGTTTCGCGGCCGGTTTGTACGGTTTCCCCGCTGCGGGCTGTGGCGGCAAAGCGCATTTCCATGTCTGCCCAACCTTGTTCGAGCATGGTGCCTTCGGAGGTGGCGAGGATGATGCGCTGGGTGCTGTCGCCGTAGCGCACGGAGATTGTGGCGATGCGGGGGTCAATACTGCGGAGAATGGCCGCGTAGCGATCGCACAATTGCTTTTTGTCAATTAGGGGAACCAGACGGGGGTCTGTTCCTGTCAGCGGCAGCAAGCAAATGTCTTGTACGGGCGTGACTGGCGCGAGAATCGTTTCTTCTTCGCCAATCAGTTTAGCCGCGGCGATGGCTTCTTCGATTCTTTCGGCGAGGGTGGAAAGTCGGTTAAAACTGGCAAAGCCCCAGCCGCCTTTGTGACAAGCCCTGACTTGGCCGCCAATTGAGACTCCTTCGCTGAGGGTTTCAATTTTTTCGCCCCGCAGCAGGATGTCGGTGCCTTCGGCTTCTTCCAGTCGAATTGCCAGATAATCGACTTGGTGGCGGTAGCGTGCCATTAAGTCTGACAGCAGATTTTTCGAGTCGGCGATCGAGGTGGGCATAAGGAAAGCACGGTGTTTAACTTACTTCATTTTGCACTTTTGTCAGGGCGATCGTGCAAAATATCGCCCCAAGCGCGGAGATTGCGACTTATTGGTACGGTTCTGCCAATATCGTTACTTGACAAATATGGATATCCTGTGAGTTAGGAGGAAGGCGCAAGAAATTATGCGGGATTTTTCGATCGTGCTGGTGCTTGACTCCTAACTCCTGAACTTTCCTATACATAAATACTTCACCCTTCATGCCTCCGAAGGTGGGTTTATAACTGTGAATACTTACTTTTTACCGACAATAAGCGAAATTTTAGCCTCCGAAGGCCAAGAAAATGACCTGAGTCTCTTTGATGCTAAGTTGGCGGGAGAAAACAACCGCCATCGGTGTCCTGTAAGCCGTGGGGCTTCTCGGCTGAAAGCTGAACAGGAATGGTACGGGGCGATCGCAACTTTGAATCAAATGCTCGATCGGCAAAAATCAGGACAAAAAACAGATGCCGATCGAGCAAATTGTCGATCGACAATCCCCCATTCCTGTCAAGGATTGGTTTTGTCGGGCCCGTCTTCGGTTTTGACTCAGCCCGCTGTGGCCAACGGCTTTGCCAATTGGATTTTTACCAGTATTCCCGACAACGATGCAGCTTTGTGGTCTTTTCGGGCTAGACAAACTTTAGCTTTAATGCCGGCGGCGGATGTGCAAACATCAGTCCCTGCGGCGGCCCCGGCTTTGGCTTTGGCAAGTGGCGATCCCTTAGCCAACGAGCAGTTTTGTTTGGTTTTAACTGCTAGTTTTAGCCTGGTGATGGTTTTGGGTGAAAATTCTGCAGGAATTCCGGCTTTTCTATTTTCTTTCGATCCGCAAGTAGTCGCCAAAGCTTGGGAGGTTTTGCGGCGCAGGGTGACTGAAAGCGAATGTTTGCTTGCCAATTCTGACGGTAGCTTCAATTTACCCGTTAGCCAATTAACTAATAATTCTACTAAATTAGACGCGCTGTTCCAGCAGTTTTTGCCTGTGGAGCCAAATTATCAAACAGTGATGCAGTTCAGCCGGTTGCTGTTGCATAATTTGCCGGTTGGGAAAGATGAAGCAGGCAGGATAAAGGATGAAAGAATTGATGATGGTTTGAACCATAGACATCACAATTTATCGGGTACAGATATCAACTGCAAATCTCCAATTCCTCTCGCTACTAAAGAGGTGGAATTGCTACAGGCGATCGCCCACGAAGTCCGCACTCCTTTGGCTACTATCCGCACGCTGACTCGATTGTTGCTGAAACGTCCCAAACTCGATCCGGTGGTGGTCAAGCGTTTGGAAATGATTGATGCTGAGTGTACCGCTCAGATCGATCGCTTCGGTTTAATTTTCCGGGCCGTGGAATTGGAAATGTCGCAAGCTAAAAATTCTGGCGTGCAGCTAACAGCAATGTCCCTCGGTGAAGTGCTGCAAAATAGCATTCCCCGCTGGCAAAAACAGGCGGCTGTGCGAAACCACACTTTGGAAGTTATTGTGCCGAAAAAGTTGCCTGCGGTAGTCAGCGATCCGACGATGCTGGATCAGGTTTTAACTAATTTGATTGAGAATTTTACTCGAACTTTGCCCTCCGGGAGTCGCATTCAGGTGGAGGTGACATTGGCGGGCGATCAGTTAAAGTTGCAGTTGGAATCGGAACACCTACCTGAAGGTAATGTCGCATCGACTTTTGCAGCTAAGGCGAATGCTCCTTTGCGATCGATCGGGCCTTTGTTGATGGTGCAGCCGGAGACGGGAAGTTTGAGTTTAAACTTGAGCGTGACTAAGAATTTATTTCGGGCTGCTGGCGGGAAGTTGGTAATTCGCCAGCGACCCCAAAAGGGCGAGGTGATGACGGTATTTTTGCCGCTGCAATAGTTATTAATTATTGGCAAAATCGGTAGGGGCGGGTTTAACCAACCATCTATGTCAGAAACGAACAATATAATAAACCCGCCCCAGCCCTACGACCAATCCGAATTGATATTTTTTGAAGGGGGGCGAAACTCATGTTAATCTGGGCTATTGGTTGGGTGGGGGCGGGTTTTTATAGATTGTTTGTGAGCCTCAAATATTGTTGGTAAAACCCGCCCCTACAGCACGATCGCATTAATCAATTAAAATTTCAATGACAAACTCCGTTCCTTCTCCCGGTGTAGAAAAACAACTCAGTTGGCCGCCGTGTTTTTCTTCTACAATTTGACGCGCGATCGCCAGTCCTAACCCAGTCCCTTTGCCCACATCTTTAGTGGTAAATAGATGATCGAAAATACGATTTTTTACCTCCTCTGACATTCCGTTTCCGTTATCGGCGATGGAAATTTTTACTTTTTCACTTTCTACTTTTGTCCGAATAGTGATGTGATTGGGATGGGCTTGAATTTCGGCAAAACTCCGTCCTTGATTCGATTCTTCTAAGGCATCGATCGCATTTGCTAACAAATTCATAAATACCTGGTTTAATTGTCCCAAATAACATTTTACTTTGGGAATATTGCCGTACTCTTTAATGATTTCAATTTCAGGATGCTTGTCATTCGCTTTCAGGCGATGGCGTAAAATCATCAATGTGCTATTGAGGCCTTCGTGGATATTGGCCTCAACTTTATGTGCCGTATCCGCGCGAGAGAAAGTGCGGAGGGATGTGCTGATGTTTTTGATGCGCTCGCATCCTATTTTCATGGAACTCAACATTTTGGGTAAATCTTCTACTAGATAATCTAAATCTATTTCCTCTGCTTTCTTAATCAATTCTGCTTCCGATGGAGGAAACTTTTCTTGATAGAGGTGCAAATAATCAATTAAGTCTTGGACTCCAGCATGAGCTTCATTAATGTTCCCGGCAATGAAACCAACGGGGTTGTTGATTTCATGGGCAACCCCTGCCACTAGATTACCTAATGCTGACATCTTTTCACTTTGGATCATTTGCATCTGAGTTTGCTGAAGTTCATTCAAAGTCTGCTGCACTTGGTGATAGAGGCGGGCATTTTCCAGAGCGATCGCCGCTTGACTAGAGAGAAAATTCAGCACTAGGAGGCGATCGCGACTAAACACCCCCCTGGTTATCCGATTTTCTAGATACAAAATGCCGACCAAATTTCCCTGATTTAGAATTGGCAAACCCAGCAAACTCTCTGGTTGGTGGTGGTCTAAATAATCGTCAATCACAGGCAGATCAGTTTTGAGGTGATCGATGGCAACTGTTGCTAGGGTATTTTTGACATACTGGATTAATTTAACGGGAACGGTGGGATTGTTCTCTAGGGGTGACCTTTGCAGGCTCATGTTTTCCCACGTAGCTATCGCCCGCACTTGCCATTGTTGATCTTGGCAGAGCATCAGTGCACAGCGATCGGCTCCAGAGTTTTGTAGCATGGTTTGGGTCACAATTTGCAGCAACTCCTCCAGGTCGATCGTGCTTGAGATCATTTGGGAGATTTGCAGCAGAGTCGAAAAATCTAGAGCTTGGTTAATGGAGGTGCTTGAGGTAGTGTGGTGGGTGATCGAATGAATTGAGTAGGTGGGATTGGTAAGGGTGGATAGGGTTTCTAAAATAGTGATGGGTTGGCCGGACTGTTGTAAGATGGGGCGCAGCAGATTGGGATAACGTTTTTCTAAGTCATCGGTTTTGGCTTTTGCTCCCCAGCGAGCGTAACAATAGTAGGCTTCCTGCATATAGCCTGCGGCGACTTTTTCTTTGCCCCAGCCGAGGTAGAATTTAGCGGCGAGTTCGTGGGCGAGGGCTTCTTCGTTGAGGAATTGGTTTTCTTGGGCGAGTTGAATGGCGCGATCGTAGAGGTCGATCGCCTCTGCTTTGTGTCCTAAAACTCGCTGCTGTTCGGCTCGAATTAAATCGCATTTGTGGGCAAAGTTCATGGGTGCATGAGTTGCCCAATTCGTAATTTGCTCAAGATCCTTCGTAACCGCTTCACTAATTGGCAAGGTGTTTGTGTTTGCGAGTAACGTCAGTGCATGATAGAAATAAAAGACTCCATAGAACACAGTTCCGATAATGCCACCAATAGTTTTCTCGGCAATTTGAGCCATTTCCAGAGCTTCTTGGGGTTGCCCAAAATGGTAAGCTAGAACCAATTTATGAGCATAGACGCTCCCGATCGAGTAAGTATCTCCCGCTGACTGATGCTGAGGTAATCGCGTCGTTTCATCGTAAGCTGCTCCAACGAGTTTCTGCGGATCGTCGGCTTCACCTGTCCAATTTAAAACTGCTTGTTGATGAATTTGGTGAAAGTTCAGAGCAGTTGTTTGTTTGAGTTGGGCGATCGCCTCGGCATAGATTTCTTTCTCTTGCCCCAGTTGTAGAAGTTCATTTCCGGCCGCATAAGCAAGTTCACATCGGTTATGCACACAGTAAGCGGCGAACTCCAAATCTCCCGTTTCCAAACCCGCTTGATAGCCTTCGAGCAAAGGCATCAGTACAGTATGAAGTGGCTCCTGCCAAATGCGAACAAATGGATAAACTAAATTGATAATTTTCGCTTTAAAACTTGATGCTTTAAACATTTCCATCAAGGCGATCGCGATATCAGCAGCACGATTACCGGCTACAATTTCCCCACCAAATGCACAGAGAATTAGTCCATAGGTTGAATAAGCATAGGGTGTTTCGATAGCATTTCCAAACTGAAGTGACAATTCAATTTGTTTGAGAACAATCAAGGGATAGAGGGCTGGCGAACCCATATAGGCTGCTGAAGCCATACTGCTGAGAATATTCATTGCAGCTAGCTTCTGTGGATCGCTCATCCTTGGTGAATTCATTACATCTACGCTCATCAGTCGATCGCCAATAGCATTGAGAGCAGGGGCTACCATGTCTTGGGTGGGATGTTCTGGCAAGTCCACATCCAACTCTTCAAGGATTGCCCGTGCCACCTGAATCGCCTCTGATAATTGATTGCGGGCAATCAAGGATTGAATCTTTATTTCTAAGGCTTTAACTTGTTCTAGGGGGTTTGACGTATGTTGGAGAACTGCCTCGACGCAAGCATCTACCCGCTCAAATGCGCCAATCAGACAGGCGGAATTAGCAGCTTCAATGTGCAGTTCGGAAGTAAGAATGGGCTGTCTGATCCATTGATCGGAACTGTCAGTGGCTAAAAGTTGCAGCCCTATCTCACAGTATTGAGCCGATGCTGGGTAAGCAGCCGAGAGTCGCGCTTTACGCCCAGCCTTCAGATTGAGGTTGGCTAGATGGTCTCGCTGCTCCTGAATTCCAATGCGATCGATGCCCAGATTAAATTGACTGACAATCGCAAAAATTCTCTCGTCTAGTTGCTCTGCTGAGGTTCGAGCCAATAGCAATTGCCCAATGTGCAAATGGACGGATTGTTTTTGGTCTTCAGGAATCAGGGAATAGGCGGCTTGCTGGACGCGATCGTGCAGAAACTTGTAATTCACCACCTCGGAATTTTGTGCCCTATCCTGTTTTTCCAGCCCCAGATAAAACTTGTAGACTTCACTTTCAGGCAGGATTAACTCTTCTTGCAAGGCATTCCACAAATCCGCCGCCGTTTCCGTTGCCAATTGCTCAGAAACAACAGCCAAAGTACCCAAATCAAATTGATTGCCAATACAAGCTGCCAACTTTAACACATTCTGAGTCGCTGGCGGCAATTTTTGCAACTTCAACGCCATAAAGTCAACGATATCATCTGTCACTGCTAATGCTTGGACTTTGGCAATGTCGCAGTGCCAATTGCCCCCATCAAAGTCAAACTGAATCAGCCCCTCATCGTGCAGCATTTTCAGGAATTGCACGCTAAAAAATGGATTGCCTTTGGTTTTTTGATAAATTATTTGAGTTAATGGTTGTGCGATTTCTGGGGAACAGCTAAGCGTATCGGCAACCAGTTGGTTTAAACTCGTTTGACTCAGCGTGGCTAATGTAATCGTTTTGATTGCAGCTTGTGTTTTGCCAATCTCCTCTAGCGCCAAGATCAAAGGATGAGCGGCGGCAACTTCATTGTCGCGATAAGCTCCAATTAATAATAGATATCTGCCGTCTGACTCACTCATCAACAACTGCATCAATTTCAAAGAGGTCGAATCAGCCCACTGCAAATCATCGAGGAAAATTACTAAGGGATGTTCTTTTGTGGTGAATACTTGCAGGAATTTTTGAAATAGTAAATTAAAGCGGTTTTGTGCCGCCGTCCCAGACAGTTCTGTTGCGGTTGGCTGTTGAGAGATAATTTGCTCTAGTTCAGGAATTACCTCAATAATTACTTGCGCGATGTCACCCAAAGCAGCTAAAATTTTGGTTTTCCAAGCTGCTAATTGAACCTCGCTTTCACTCAGCAACTGACCCATTAATTCTCGAAATGCTTGGACAAAAGCTGAGAAGGGAATATTGCGATTAAATTGGTCAAATTTGCCTTTGATGAAGTAGCCGCGCTGGCGAACAATTGGTTTGTGAACTTCGTTAACAATGGCAGTTTTGCCAATGCCGGAAAAACCCGCCACCAGCATTAACTCGCGCTTTCCCTCGTTCCCAGGAAGAGTCTCGGAACCAGAGATGCGATCGAACGCTGCCAATAATTGGGCAACTTCGGTTTCTCTGCCGTAGAGTTTCTCTGGTATGATGAACCGATCGCACACATCCCGCCGCGCGATCGCAAAATCTTTTATTCTACCACTTTCTTTTAGTTGACGCAAACAAAATTCTAAATCAAATTTCAGCCCCAAAGCACTCTGATAACGGTCTTCGGCATTCTTCGCCATCAATTTCATCACGATGTCGCAGAGAACTTGGGGAATTTCCCCCCTTTTTTTTTCGCCCAGCAGCGGCGGTTGTTTGGCAATATGAGAGTGTACCAATTCCATCGGATCGTTAGATTGAAACGGCAACTCTCCCGTCAGCAACTCGTAAAAGGTGACACCGAGAGAATAAAAATCTGTGCGGTAGTCAATGCCGCGATTCATTCTTCCTGTTTGTTCGGGAGATAGATAGCTGAGTGTTCCTTCGAACACGTTGGGACTCATCAGTGTTTGAGTTTCTCGCGGCAGCAAAGATGCAATACTAAAGTCAATGAGTTTGACTTGTTTAGTCTCAGGATTAATTAAAATATTAGCGGGTTTAATGTCTTTGTGAATGATGCGGTGGCGGTAAAGTATATCTAATGTATTGCAGAGGTCGATCGTAATTTGGAAAAACTCAACCAAAGATTGCACCGTTTTCCCTTTCCCCGTCCATTCCTTCAGAGAAATTCCCCCGAAATCTTCCACAATCAGGGCATAGCCGTTGCGGTAGGGTTCCAAGCTGTAGGTTTGAATGATTCCGGGCAAATTCAGGTTTTTGGCGATCGTGTATTGATTGCGAAAATGCAAGAGTTCGCTGAAGCTGGGATACTCGTTTCGCAAGACTTTGATGGCGACAGGTTTTTGGTCGCAGAGGCGAGTTCCGCGATAAACTAGGGTGCGAGTGCCTGAATAAATTCGAGCGAGAATTTGATAGCCAGTTAGTTCTATCATAACAATAATTATTTTGCTGTTAAAATATTTTGTTTTACTATTATAATCTAGTGCAAATCAGATTCTTCCTTCGTCTTAATACTTAAAAATATAACAAATTTCGCAGCCCGCGAACAGCTAACCGTTAAGGGTTAACCGAATTCGGTTAACCGTTAACAGTTAAGCGAATTCAGTTAACCGAATTCATTCGGGCTTTCAAGGCATCTCGCGCTTGTTCTCGATCGTCAAAATGGACTTTTTCGGTGCCCAAAATTTGATAATCTTCGTGTCCTTTCCCTGCAATCAGCACGCCATCTCCGGGTTTAGCGTCCATAATAGCAGTGCGAATTGCAGCGGCTCGATCGCACATCACGATCGGCTTTACTGCGGCGGGAATTCCTGCTAAAACATCCTCCAAAATGCGATCGGGATTTTCCGTGCGCGGATTGTCGGAAGTAACAACAGTTAAATCGGCTAATTCTGCAACAATTTTACCCATAATCGGGCGCTTAGTGCGATCGCGATCGCCACCGCAGCCAAACACGCAAATCATCTGACCCGGAATAAACGGCCGCGACGCTTTCAACAAGTTCTCCAAACTGTCGGGAGTGTGCGCGTAATCGACAATGACGCTAATATCTTGGTCGGGACTAATCTGCACCCGTTCCATCCGTCCCGGAACTCCAGAAAACTGAGATAATTTCTCCACAATGGCGGACAAATCTAAACCCAATTCTAAAACAGCACCGACAGCAGCCAACATATTTGATAAATTGAACTGACCGACTAAAGGCAAAGAAAAAGCAGTTTCGCCCTTCGGAGTGTGCAGCATTCCCTTAACTCCATTGGGCTGATACTCCAAATCAAAAGCATACAAATCTGCGGTTTTCAGAACAGTGCTGTAACTCCAAACTCGGTCAGATTTGATGCTTTCAACTATCCGCAGCCCGTAGGGGTCGTCAATATTAATTACAGCGCGCTTTTTGAGGTAATCCGAACCAAATAAAAGCGATTTAGCCTCAAAATAATCCTCCATATCACGGTGATAATCGAGATGGTCTTGAGTCAAATTTGTAAAGACAGCCACTTCAAAACTACACCCTAAAACTCGCTGCTGCGCTAATGCGTGGGAACTGACTTCCATCACGCCGTGTTTGCATCCGGCAGCTACAGCTTCTGATAATTGTTTTTGCAGGTCAACTGCAAAAGGTGTGGTGTAAAGTGCAGTTTGTTGGAAGCCCGGCCAGCGAGTGTAAAGCGTGCCGAAAATCGCCGTCGGCAACTGCATTTCATTGAGCAAAAATTCGATTAAATGAGTTGTTGTAGTTTTGCCGTTAGTCCCGGTAACGCCGACAAGTTTTAATTTGCTAGCTGGATTGTCGTAAAAAGCAGTTGCTATTTGACCGCAAACTTGAGCCATATCGGCTGCTGCGATGACGCAGGGAACCTCTTCTAGCCCCTTGCTAAGGGGGGAAGGAACCTCTTCTCGCCCCCCCTTGCTAAGGGGGGGTTGGGGGGGTGTCTTCTCGGCTGCTTGGGTGGAAATTATGGCCGCAATTGCACCGCTGGCGATCGCACTTTGCCAAAAATCTCCCCCATCAACCCGAGTTCCCGGCATTCCCAAAAACAAATCGCCCGCCTGACAAGCGTGGGAATTAGTCGATAAACCCTTGACTTCGGCATCGAGGGCGGGATGTTGGGCGTCAAAGGAAATACTGGGAACTGCTGCTAATAATTCTCTCAATTTCATCTGAAAAACTCCTCACTTGAATGTCTTGAATATGACTGGCGGAACACATTGTTTGAGCCATTCTCTACAGGTTTTTGCTGTGCGCGGTGCAAACCATTAGTTTTTTTTATGTGCGGTGTAAAATCTATCGACCTAGAGTAAGCTGCACACCGAGCACCCCGATGTCAGGATTAAAACCTGAGTTTTGGGGTGAATCGTATTATTGTGACAGATCAATTTGCAAATATTTCTGTAACATTTGCTCCAATTGGGCAACACTACAGCGGGGAGAAGGACGGGGTAACAGTTCTTCAGCGGAAAAAGCAGCCTCGCCAACAGAATTTATTGGCTGGGGCTGCACTTTAAACAAAACTGGAACTTCGTACTGATAAGCTTGAAACCAGTCATCGCGTTCGGTAATATCTCTGACTTCGAGTTGAAACTTGAGGCTTTCAATCTGTTCGAGTTTTTCTTGCAACCCTTCGCACAAGTGGCATCCGGGTTTGCTGTACAAAATCAATCGCATCATAACAGTAAGATTAAACTGGATCTTAAATTCTCGAACGTGCGATCGCAAATTGGCGAACTCAACGCGAGTAAGACGCAACTCACGGCTTTATTGGTCGCAATGCGCGATCGAAGTTATCTTAGCATTGGCAGCGAACAGATTACCGCGCTTGACAATCAAAACACTACAACCCCATACCTCTCTTTCTTCTCTTCCTCTGTGCCCTCTGCGCCTCTGCGGTTAAAAAATAAATCTAGTTCACAAATGAAAGAGTTAAATTTATTCACACCACCTAATTGTCAAATCAAACTTGACGAATAAATCAAGGTCTAGTATAGTATATAAATATCCCTACATAAAGGAGGCAGTATGGACTGCACCGAATACGCAGAAGCCAAGCGAAAAGCAGCCAAAAAAATTAGCGCCGACATTCGAGAACGCTGGAACAATCGCATCGTCACGCGAGGATTGCACTTGATGGGAGAAGCGGGGGCAGTGCAGTATTTGGCTGATTACGGGCGCGGAATTGGTACGGCAAAAGTTATTGGTTTTGCACTGTGCGCGGAGTCGGAAGGATACCCGGAAATGGCTTTTGGCTTTTGGAAAAGAGCGTTTGAATTGGAAACCGGAGAAAAGCCGATCGCCCAAAATCCTCCCAACAACTCTAGCACCAATCTTGCTCCGGCTGCAAAATCAACTACCACTGCCAAAATAGAGACTGTTAATAACCCCGTAGTTCCCGAATTGCCACCGCATTTACAGCCGGGAAGGATAGTAACGATGCAGCCAGTGGACGCGCCGAGTGAACGTTCTTATTACATAGAAAACCCCGATTATTGGGGACAGCCAAAGCGCGACGGCAATCGAGTAGTGGTCATTGCGACGCCAGATAAAGTATACTACCAATCGCGATCGACTAACCTGCGGCAACAGGCATCGGTTGAGATCGATCGCACATTAATCGACACAGCCGCTAAAATTGGCACCTTTGTTTTAGACGGCGAACTGTATTACAAAAGCTGTACGGGCAGCGAACACCGCACCGGCGCCCAAGCTGCTACAGTTAATATTGAAAGTGGTTTTCCGACAATCCATCCCAACGCAATTTATGCCATTTTTAAAATTTTGTTTTTCAAAGGCAATGATTTAACTACCGTGGCAGAATCCGAACGTATTGCAGCGGGAGTTGAAGTTGGCGAACTGCTGGCGAATTTATCCCCAGCCTTTGAAGTTGTACCGACATTTCGCACCACCGCCGAAAAACTCCTCCTGGCAAATCAGCAGGAATCTGAAAATAAAGAAGGCGAAGTTTGGGTGTTGCACAACTGTCACTATGTCGGCGGAAAAGATGTTAAGAAATATCCGATGGTGAGGACTAAATACTGTCAAGAACACGATTTGTTTATTGTGGGTTTGACGGCGACAAAAGTTGCGGGGCGACCCTTTAGCGCCGTCAAAGTAGCGCAAGAAATTGATGGCAAATTAGTCCCAGTAGGAACCGTGGGAACCGGGTTTAGCGGGGAGGAAATGCAGGAAATTGCCCGACTCTACGAGGCTAACCCCAAAAGTGTCAAAATTAAAGTGCGATCGCAGGGTTTGACGGAAAGTGGCAAATTATGGCACGCACGATTTCTGGAATTTTGTTAAATTTGTAGGGAAACGGCACGGCTGTTTCCCAGGCGGGTATGCGATTATTAACCAATAGTGTCAAATAAAAATATCGGAGGACACATCAATGTTTGTTAGCAAAAATAATTTCTACATCTCCCCAGAAGAGTACCTAGAAGGCGAACGAGTAAGCCCCATCAAACACGAATACAGACGCGGACACGTTTATGCAATGACGGGGGCAAAAAAACCTCATATTGTTATTTCAGTAAATTTAGCAAGTTTGCTTAACAATCATCTGCGCGAGAGTTCCTGCTTAGTTCTTTCATCAGATATAAAAGTCCGACTGGAAGAGGCAAATTGCTATTACTATCCTGATGTAGCGGTGACTTGCGACGAAAGAGATACAAGTTCTACTGAAGACTTCATTTTATATCCATCTTTGGTAGTTGAGGTATTGTCGCCCTCAACTGCATCTTTTGACAGGGGCGATAAATTTGTCGATTACCAAACTGCATCGAGTTTACAAGAATATGTGTTAATCACTCAATCTGAGATTAAAATTGAGTGTTTTCGACTCAATGCTGAGGGGAATTGGTTTTCTCAGATTTACCGACAAGGAGATGAGTTAGAGTTAATGAGTATAGATTTTCGCTGCCCGATCGCACAAGTTTATCAAAAAGTCCCCGGCCTGATATTGTGATATATGAAAAAAAACTTTCTTTGGTTCGCACTCAGGAATGCAAGTCCTTATTCTGAGGACTGAAGTCATTACTAGGAAACGAAACGATAGCTAACAAATAGAAAAAACAATGATTAAAGTTCTTCACCTTTCAGATATCCACATGGGCAGCGGCTTTTCTCACGGCAGGATTAATCCAGAAACCGGTTTAAATACGCGGCTGGAAGACTTCGCGGCGACGCTGAGCAAATGTATGGATAGAGCAATTTCTGAACCCGTAGATTTAGTCATATTCGGCGGTGATGCTTTCCCGGATTCGACGCCTCCACCGTTTGTCAAAGAGGCTTTTGCTCGCCAATTCAGCCGTTTAGTTGACGCGCAAATTCCGACGGTTTTGCTAGTAGGAAATCACGACCAACATTCCCAGGGACAAGGTGGTGCGAGTTTGGGGATATATCGGACTTTGGGAATACCTAAGTTTATTGTAGGCGATCGCCTGGACACTCACCTGATTCAAACTCGCAGCGGGCCCGTACAGGTGGTAACATTACCTTGGTTGACTCGATCGACCTTAATGACACGATCCGAGACTGAAAGCCTGTCTATGGGCGATGTTAACCAATTATTAACCGAAAAACTGACGATCGCAATGGAAGGCGAAATCCGCCGCCTCAACCCCGAAATCCCAACCGTACTTTTAGCGCACTTAATGGCAGATAAAGCAAGTTTGGGCGCCGAACGTTTTTTAGCAGTTGGAAAAGGTTTTAACATTCCCGTTTCCATGCTAACTCGCCCTTGTTTTGATTACGTCGCCCTCGGCCACGTACACAAACACCAAAATCTTAATGCTTCCAACAATCCGCCCGTAATTTATCCGGGAAGTATCGAACGAGTTGATTTTAGTGAAGAGAAAGAAGACAAAGGTTTTGTGTTAGTTAATTTGGAACGCGGAAAAGCTGAGTGGGAATTTTGCACTTTGCCCGTGCGGGTGTTTCAGACTATTAAAGTGAATGTTTCCGAATCGGAAAACCCGCAAGCCGAGTTAGTTAAAGCTATTGGCAAGAAAGAGATCCAAGACGCGGTTGTGAGATTAATTTACCAATTGCGATCGGAACAATTGGATTTAATCGACAACGGAGAATTGCACACACTTCTGGGCGAAGCGCACAGCTACACAATTCAACCGGAATTAGTCAGTCAGCTAGCAAGGCCGCGGTTGCCAGAATTGAATGCTAATAATAGTATAGAACCGTTAGATGCTTTGAAAACTTATCTGGCAAGTCGCGAAGATTTGAAAGATGTTGCTGAGAGTATGTTAGAGGCGGCACAGGGTTTGTTGGGCGGCCCGGAGGAAGTTTTGGTGGAATTTTAGGTCAAGAATCGCGCATCTAAATTACAGGATGATTTGGCTGCCAAATATTGTAGGGTGGGCAGGATGCCCCCCTAAACATACAATTTAACCCCCAAAAACTTCCCCTACAACCAACCGAGTTCCGTTGGCAAAATCCACCCCAGACTGCACCTTTTTCCCCGCCAACTGCACCTCCCGCAACAATAACAAACCATCGCCGGTTTGGACGATCGCCCCCAACCCCTTCACAACCTTAACAACTTCCCCATTTGCGCCCGACAACGTGGTCAAAACAGGCCATTCGCGTTCCAAAACTCTCAAATCCGCTGGCATTTGCAGCCAATATTCCGGCCCGACGGGCACAGTAGCTATCACCTTCAGAGAATTGCCGCGAAAACTGGTTGTGCAATCCGGGAAAAAGCCCCTAACTTGATTGTGAAGGTCGATCGCACTTTTCGACCAATCGAGCACATAATCGGCACTCTTAATCATCGGTGCATAAGTCGCCTCAGCATCATCTTGAACAACAGACTTAACTTCCCCATCCCTCAATTCAACCAAAGTTTCTATCAACAAATCCGCCCCAACTTCCGCCAACCTATCCGCCAAAGAATCAGCATTATCCAACAGCGATATACCAGCAAAAGCCTTCAACAGCATCGCCCCAGTATCCATGCCCGCATCCATCAGCATAGTAGTAATTCCTGTTGTCTTTTCCCCGTCAAAAAGACAGCGCTGAATCGGCGCCGCACCGCGATACTTCGGCAAAATTGAACCGTGAACATTAACGCAAGCCAAACTAGGAATATCCAGAATTTCTTGAGAAAGAATTTGGCCATAAGCCACCACCACAAACACATCAGCTTCCACTTCCCGCAACTTAGCAAGTGTTTCCGCATCCTTCTTGATTCGCTGCGGCTGCCAAACCGGGAGACTGTGATTTAAAGCCACATCTTTTACAGGTGAAGGCATCAATTGATTCCCTCTTCCCCGACGTTTATCCGGCTGAGTCACCACAGCCACTACCTCAAATTCTGGGTGACTTAGCAGACTGGATAAAGTAGGAACAGCAAAATCTGGAGTGCCAAAAAAAACAATTTTCATATACTTTTAGTTAAATAGAACGGCCCCAAAAAACCATAACATATTATAGAGGCGTGTTTAGCCAAAATCTATACAAGCCGGCAGTTTATAGTGAGGTGGGAGCGGGTTTTGATCGTTTGTCGATGGGTTGTAAGTATCAGGCGTGAACCCCCCCTACATAGATGGTCAAATTCTTGGTAAAATCTTCAATAAAACCTGTAGGGGCGGGTTCACCAACAATCTCTAATTGACACCCCAAATATCTATAAACCCGCCCCCACCCAACCAATAACCCCAAACAACCCTTAAATTCCATCAATTATTTAACATCTCGGTGGGGTGGGGGCGGGTTTGATAATTTGTCGATGGGTGACAAATATTTCGGTGAACCCGCCCCTACCGAAATTATGTCTATTTAACCGGATTTGCGATCGCTCCTGAAATTTTTTTAAAGCGCTAACGCACTACCGGAACATGAAATAGAGCACAAAACCAAAGAAGATTACACACAGGCAAGACAGCCCTGCGCTATCTTCTTCCTCCGGGTTCAAAGGTTTCCCTGCGGTTGCTTGACGTTGAGGTACTATTGCTTCTGCTTCCCGGCGTTGACGCGCCCTTTTTTCTTCGTCCTCGCGCTGACGTTCCGCTTCTGCTTCCCGTTTTCTCTCCTCTAATGTACCCAAAGCCACATCGCAAATAGGGAGTACACCCGGTAAACTCGGATCAATTTGCAAAGCGCGATTAAAATCTTCAATTGCCTGTTCTAACTGTCCTAATTTATGATAAACTAGCCCGCGATGATGGTAAGTATGAGCATCATTAGAATTTAATCGCAGTACCTGGTCAAAATCGGCAATAGCGCCCTGATACTCGCCAACTTGATAATAAGCCAAACCGCGCTGAATCTTGGCGTATAAGCGAGAATTATCTAACTGTAAAACTTGAGAAAAATCGGTAATTGCCGAGGAATATTCCCCATTGTTTGCTCGTTGTAAACCCCGTTGCCAACAAGACTCAATGACGCTTAGTTGTAAATCCGCCCCCCAACCTTGCAAACATTGATTTAGCTTTGTTACATAGGGCAAATCATCAATGGTTAAAGCCGCAGCCAAAGCATTTAATAACTGACTTTGTTCTGGAATCGGCAAACCATGCAGTTTTAACCAATCTTGGACAGACAAATATAACTGTGCTGTGGCCCACTGCTTGTCAGTCAAACTCAACAGAGATACAGCTAAATCCAAACGCAAATCAGGAATTAATGCCGACTCTTCTTCAGCCAAGTTGTCATATAATGCCTGATAATAACCCACTGCAATTTCTATGACAGTCTGCTGTTCCTCTGCGGGCATTTTTGCCAACATTTCCGGGAGTAACTGCGGCAGCAAAGGTGTTTTTTGCTCGTTGGGAGGCAGAAATATCAGACAATATTCATCAACAATTAACCCCGCGATTAAAGCATGGAATATCCCGATAAATTCGGCCAAATCATTGTAATCATTTTTGTGCAAATGATAAGGGCGATGAATTTCGCTTAAATCTTCTCCTTCCTCTAGGGCACGGCGTTCAATTTCCGAAATTCGTAAATTTTGCTGATAGCCTTGAACTGTTTCCTCACCATAACGGCTATCAAAATCAGCCACAGGCTTACCAGAGTCTATATACGCTTGTCGTTTCCCTTGCCAATTCACAGCCCGTTGTTTGGCAAAATCATACAATACCTCAACCCAAGGTAATTGATGAATTGGGGTTTGGTAACGATATTTTTTGAAATTAATATGCCAAAAGCCAAAGCGCAAATAAAAGTCATCGGGCGTGGCGGATGAGTCTAAAATGAGTGTGGGAATTACCCGCAAACCTGCAAATAAGTTTTCCGCCGCCGCTTCTTCCCGAAAAACATTACTCCGCCAATAACCGCCCATAAATTGCACTGACCGGCCCTCGGTGATATACTTGTCTAGGAAGTTTCGCAGATAATTGCTTAAAAATTCCTCAGATACCGGAAAGTTTTGATTTGGTCTAGCAGCATCGTGAGTCAAGACTGGCGGTGATAAGAAAACTCGTAAAATGGGTATATCTTCGGGGTTGATGTTGGCAATAATGTTTTCGGCGGTGACTAGAATTGGAGAATTCTCTAAGTTTTTTTGTTTGACAATGGTGGCAATTGCTGTTTCGCGATTTGCCTGAGCAATCTCTCGTGCTAAGAGAGCATCTAACTGTTTTAATTCTAGTTGGAGTTGACGCTGTTCGGCGATGCAGAATTTTTGCAATTCGGCGCGCAATACTTCGAATTGGGCGCTGTGTTCGCGGTTTAGTTTGCCTTCATTGGCTTGAAAATCCCAATTAAAATGCGCTAATTTATCTTGTAACTCGCGGTTAAGCATACCTTCATTGCCTTGAAAAGCGATATTCATTTCTGCGAGGTATTGCTGTAAACCTCGGTTTAATTCGCCTTGTTCCCTTGTGACATCAAGGGTGGCGTGATGTTGCAAGGCTTGGAGAATAGAAATATTTTCTTGTAGTTTTATTTGTTTGTTAGCGTTTTCTGAATTAATCTTGGTTGGCAATAGAAATCGCAGTGTCTGCATTGATATTGGCAATAGAGAGGGCGGTTATAGCTTGGATATCTGCTTGATATTCTGGGGAAAAAAGTTTCGCATTAGCATCATCTCTAATCTGAACCAAAACACTTTTTTTTCCTGGTAATGATTTCGTCATAAAAAATTGCTCCTATTTTGTAGGGTTAAGGTTTGATCAACAAGATATTGATGGAATCTAAGCGTTATTTGGGGCTGTTGCTGGGGTGGGGGCGGGTTTATTCAGATGATTGGTGGGTGGGTGGCAAAATTGAGCGGTGAACCCGTCCCTACGGATTTTATTGAAGATTATACCAATAATTTTACCATTCATGTAGGGGCGGGTTCATCCACATATTTGCTACCCATCGACAAACGATCAAAACCCCCTCCCCCCCCTCTTTGGGATTTTTAATGGCGACCCACCCTAGGACTGCTTGATTAAAGTGAGAGAGGGGTGTTCCGAAGGACGATCGCCTACAATCTATAGGTGGTAAAGTTGTCAAAATTGCGATCATATCTCCTCGAACATGGAAAAACCCTCGAATCTCTTGCTTAAACTCAGCCGCAGCTTATTTACAGACACCGCAGAACAAGAAAAATTTATTCAAGCAGTCAGCAAACCCCAACCTTTTAATCCTGCCATCTTGTGGCTGCAACCAAAACCAACAGAAAACCCATTTAATATAGAAACTCCTGTGGCTTGGCAACCAGAATTTGTAGATAGACTGGTCTTAGAATCCAAGCCGGGAAAACATTCCTTACATCAAACAGGACATTACTACTGTCTCGACTTTTCCTCAATCTTCGCCGCCTCCACATTATTAACAATACCCCAGCCAATCAAACTAATCTTAGATATGTGCGCCGCCCCCGGAGGAAAAAGTATATTGGCCTGGAAAACATTAAACCCAGAATTGCTGTTGTGCAACGAAGTCATAGGCAAACGCATGGGAATGCTGATCTCTAATTTAAGACGCTGCCAAATTCAACCATCCGCCGCCGCTAACGTCGATTCCAAAATACTTGCCGAAAAGATGCCACAAACGGCTAATTTAGTAATAGTAGATGCTCCTTGTACCGGTCAATCACTCTTAGCAAAAGGAGACAAAGCACCCGGCTGCTTTCATCATGTCACCATCAACAGCAATGCCAACCGCCAAAAAAGAATTTTAGCCAATTCTGCTAAAATTGTAGCGCCCCAAGGTTATCTTGCATACATGACCTGCACTTATTCAACCGCAGAAAATGAACAAGTCATCGAATGGCTGTTAAGCAAATTCCCCGAATTTCGGCCAGTCACTGTTCCTCATTTAGAAAAATATCGATCGCACCTGACAGAAATTCCTTGCTATCGGATGTGGCCGCAAGATAGACTAGGAGCAGGAGCTTTCACCGTTTTGTTTCAAAACACCTCGGATGGAGAGAGAAATCAGCTACCAGCAGATTTTCTAGATTTAGCTCGTTTTACTCTGTAATTATCCGCTTTTATTGAAAATGATTTTATCTCAATTCGCTACAGCAATTTACCGACAGCTACACAATGCGACCGCAGCATTTTTTAATTATCTGAAATACAGTAGGGACAAGGCACTGCCAAGAGGTGACAACTTAACGTTAAACCGATCGTCTCTATTGTTTGTATCAAAGTCTAGATCCCCCCTAACCCCCCTTAATAAGGGGGGGACAAGAAATATTCTCAAAGTGGGTCTTATTAAGGGGGATTTAGGGGGATATAGACTCGACGACAAGCGAGATTTCTTATGGGTTTTGGTCTTAATTTTTCACGCCTTGGGACTGCCGTGTACCTACTCAAATGACAACCGCTATCGACTGCAAACAAAACGTGCAGCCTGCATTTTCCTAACTTTAAGTTTGCTAATATTAAGCGGTTGTCAAAACAGCATCACACCCGCATCAAAAAACGGCGAACCGATCGAACTCACACTCTGGCACGGCATCAATCCTCCGCCAAACCGCGACGTATTTCAAACCCTCACAGACCAATTTAACAAAACACATCCCAACATCCAGATCAAACCAGTTTACATCGGTCAGCCCGACCAACAACTACCAAAAATACTCACAGCAATAGTTGGAAATGCACCGCCGGATGTGCTGTGGAATGGCCCCTCAATTGCAGGAAAACTAGCAGAACTCGACGCAATTGAACCCTTAGAAAACTGGCTCGACAAATCGCCCCGGAAAGCCGAAATCGACCCGGCCCTCTTCGAGTCAATGGAACTTGGCGGACACACTTGGTCAGTTCCTCTAGGCACAAACAACGTCGCCATCTTTTACCGTCCCAGCTTATTTGCAGCAGCAGGAATCAAAAAAGTGCCCCAGAATTGGGCGCAATTAAAGCAAGTAGCCCGATCGCTCACGCGAGATACCAACGGAGACGGCCGCACAGACCAACACGGCATAGTGATCCCCCTAGGCAAAGGAGAATGGACAGTATTTACCTGGCTGCCATTCATGTTCAGCGCAGGCGGCGAATTCAAAGGCGAAATACCTCAAAGTCCTGTACCCCAAATAGATAATCCCGGTTCTCACGCCGCCTTAGAATTGTGGAGCGACTTGTTAAAAGAAGGTTCAGCAATATTGTCAGCACCCGAACGCGGTTACGAACTCGACAATTTCATCGCCGGGAAAGTCGCCATGCAACTCACGGGGCCGTGGACGCTAGCACAGTTGCAGCAAAGTGCGATCGACTACGCAGCAATGCCTTTACCGATCCTCAAACGCCCCGCAGCCGTAGTAGGGGGTGAAAACCTATTTTTAATGAAAACCTCGCCAGAACGAGAGCGAGCAGCCCTAGTATTCTTAGAATACGTTATAGGTGAAGAATTCCAAACAGCATGGGCATTGGGAACAGGTTACTTGCCCATTAACTTAAAATCGAGACAGAGCCAAGCTTATCAAAGCTTTGTGGAAAAAAACCCTGTTTTGCGAGTATTTTTAGAACAAATGAACTCAGCCAGAGCGCGACCCATTATATCAGGTTACTCCCGCCTGTCAGAAAACCTCGGTCGCGCCATAGAGGCAACCCTTCTGGGCCGCAACCCCCAAGACGCCCTTAAAGAATCTCAAGAGCGTTTGACACTAACCTTAGATATTGCAACAGCCAAGGAGAAATAGACAATAAAAAATATTTTTATTAGCTGTAAATTCTCCGCTTTCACTGTATTCAAGCGAAAGACTTGAAGCCTCGATTGATTGGTTAAAAATCAAGGGAAAATCACTACCGCCTGCACTTCTAATCAGAAACCGTTTTGCTTACCCCAAACAGACCTAAAAGCATAGATTTTACGTCGCTGTTATTGGTATTTTAGGTATTTTAGGTATTATTGATCGTGATGCAAGATGTGATGGTGAATTGAGTTACGATCGCCCGACACAAAAAGACACCCGCTCTCGCTTGGTAATAAATTTTTAACAAAAACCAAAAAATTACAAACCAATTGCTTAGCCATTAGAGATATATTTACAAAAAAGCGACACTCCCGAAATTCATGGGCAGATTTGATCGAACAAAAAAACCGCTCCCTCAACGGCCACAAAAATTTAGCTCAAAAGCTTCTCCCAGTACCTACCACTCATGACCTACCATCACCTAATAGAAACATTTTCCCTACCCTGTGCCTGTCCCGTGCCACATACTGAGATCCCAACAACCGTTCACCTTTTCCCCAAACGACAATGCAGACAAAGTTCCTTAATGCAATCAAAGGACATTCCTGGCGGTACTTCCTCGCAGTAGGCGCGATCGCCCTGGTCTACTATTGGGCCTCGCAATTCGCCATTTCCAGCCTCACCCTCAGTTCAGAAATTTACCCGATGTGGCCAGCAGCAGGAATTGCCCAAGTCGCCCTGCTGCTGTTTGGGCGACAACTGTGGCCGGGAATCGCGATCGGAGGCTTCCTATTCAGCATGAGCGTACCGTCGGCCAACATCGGCACGGCATTGATCTCGGCAGGCGCCAGAACCCTGCAAGCGTGGACGGGAACTTATCTACTCCAGGGCATTAACTTTAGCGCTAGGCTCGATCGGCTCAAAGACGTTTTAGGAATAGTCGGACTAGCAGCCTTGGGATCTACCCTGATCAACTCCACCATCGGCAGCATCCTCGTATGCCTGACCGGTTTATCTAGCTGGAGCGATTTTGGCACGATTTGGGGGACTTGGTGGGTAGGAGACGCTATGGGAATTGTGCTCGTCGCCCCGCTGCTACTGACGTGGCAACAATTGCCCAAAGTCCCCACCCATCGCCAACAGATAGTTGAACGAGCGATTTGGCTGCTGCTGCTACTAGCAGTCGGCTGGCTCGTCTTTTGCTCCCGCACCCGCGCCGCCTACGCCCGCTATCCCCTCGAATACTTACCCTTTCCCCTAGTAGTTTGGGCTGCCTTTCGATTCGGTCAGCGCTACACCGCCCTCTCCAACCTCATCCTCTGCGGCTTCGCCATCTGGGGTATC
This sequence comes from Microcoleus sp. BR0-C5, assembly GCF_036705045.1. NCBI lineage: Bacteria > Bacillati > Cyanobacteriota > Cyanophyceae > Oscillatoriales > Microcoleaceae > Microcoleus > Microcoleus sp. BR0-C5. The sequence goes on along the minus strand of NZ_JAUBTR010000006.1, from coordinate 23,475 downwards.
GCCCGAGGCAGCGGCCCCTTCCTAAAACACGCCAGCAGTATCCCCCAAGCACTGTTATCCCTGCAAGCCTTCATCGCCGTCATCGCCGTCACCGGCTTAGTCTTAGCTGCCACCGTCGCCGAACGCCACCAAGCAGAAGCCTCCCTGCGCGCCAGCGAAGCCAGCCTCGCTAACGCCCAGCGCATCGCCCAGCTAGGCAACTGGGACTTAGACCGCAATACCCAGCAATTGCGGTGGTCAGAGGAAATTTATCGCATCCTGGGAGAGGAACCGGGAACTTTTGAACCCAGCCTTCAAGGCTTCTTGGAATACGTGCACCCTGAAGACAAAGAATTAGTCAAAACCTCGATCGAAGCCGCTTTATTTCAGCAACAGCCTTACAGCATCGACTACAGGCTCATACTCCCCGACGGTAGCAACCGCACAGTCTACGAACAAGCCGCCGTCACCTCCCTCTACATCACCAGCACAGTCCAAGACATCACAGACAGAAAGCAAGCCGAAGCCGCCCTGCGTTCTTCAGAAGAAAGATTTTCCAAGGCCTTTCACGCCTCCCCAGTCGGGATCAGCATCTGCACCCTCACAGACGGATGCTTCCTCGATGCCAACGAAAGCTTTTTGCGCTCATTAGGCTGGCTGCGGCACGAATTTATCGGCCGGACTCCCAGCGACTTAGGAATGTTTGTCAATTCAGAAGACGGGGGGCGGCTCGCCCAGATTTTGCAATCACAAAATTCGATCAGCAACCAAGAAATCAAAATTCGCACCAAAGCCGACGAAGTGCGCGACTGGCTGATGTCAGTGGAACTCATCCACCTCGGCAGCACTCAGTGCGTTTTAATCATGACCACCGACATCACCGAACGCTTGCGTTCCGAAGAATTCCGCCGGGCCGCATTAGCCGCCGAAGCTGCAAATAGATCCAAAAGCATTTTTCTCGCTAACATGAGTCACGAACTCAGAACCCCCCTCAACGCCATCATCGGCTACAGCGAGATCCTGCAAGAAGACGCCCGAGACCTTGGTGCCGAAGAGTTCATCGACGACCTCCAGAGAATTAACACGGCCGGCCAGCACCTACTCGCGCTGATTAAAGATATTCTCGACTTGACCAAAATTGAAGCAGGCCGCATCGACTTCCACCTCGAAACCTTCAGCATTGCAACTCTGGTTAAGGAAGTAGTTGCCACGATCGCGCCGATGGCAGACAAAAATACCAATATGCTAGAAATACAATGCCCCAAGGATATTGGCTCGATGCACACCGACTTGACTAAACTCCGGCAGTCTCTGCTCAACCTCCTCAGCAATGCCTCGAAATTTACTCGCGCCGGCGCGATTACCTTCGCCGTTACTCGCTCTGTCGAAACCCCCGCCGAGGCTGCCAAGAGATGCAAAAGACTTGGAGCATATAGAGGAGATGGTCAAGCTGAAAATACCTTGTCTCTCTTGTCTTCCCCTCAAGAATGGATCGTTTTTACAATCAAAGATACCGGCATTGGCATGAGTCCCGAACAGTTAGCCAGAATCTTTGAGCCTTTCACCCAAGCCGATTCCTCAACTACTAAGAAGTATGGCGGCACTGGTTTGGGGCTGACGATTACTAAGAAATTCTGCGAAATGATGGGCGGAGACATTACTGCATTGAGCGAGGAGGGCAAAGGTTCTACTTTTACCATTCGGCTGCCAGCTATTTTCCCCGACCTTTCAATCTCAACCGAAAAGTCTGACCAATAAGCTTTTTTGACAGTTATTTTCTATGCCTGCCAATTTTATTTCTCTCCGCCGCAGTTTGCTGATTATTTCGCTAGCAGTTATGGAGATTGGGTACATAATTTATCACTTTATAAACTCAGTTTTTTTTACTATGTTTTTCTAATATAATATATAGTAATATTAAAAGAGTCGTAAAATTTTTACCCCACCCCAAGCCTCCCCGAACCCGCTCGATCGGGAGTAATAAATTCACAAATGATGCGAGGATTGCTATAGAGGTAGAAGATTAGGGCGGGTTAGATCACCCTAATTAATTTATGAGTAAATACGAAAAGTCCTGAAATTGTTTCCGCTGGCATGGGAATAAGAATTTTTCCTGTCCAGTACCCGCGTCCGCGATCGTTTTTTGGCTGCCACCTAGTTTTTGAGGGTAAGTTCACTTGATTAATACTTCGAACAGTTTTTCTATGGCCCAATGGCTGATACTCTAGGACTTTGATAGACTGTGGATAATTAAATTAATGTCAGATCCACCCAGGGATGGCATTGAATTCGACTTTTTTATGCTCCTTGCCCCGCGTAAGCTTGTATTATCGTTACCCAAACTTTCCTGAGTATTGACTTGATAAGATGATATTATTATTATTTTTTAGCGTGCTGCCGACATTCAGAGCAGAGGTTTGTGGACCACCCTTAAAAGTTCTGAGAAATAATATAATTAGGGCAGTTTGAAAGATTTTGGAGAGCAGAGATGATCCCTCGGCTTCTCTATAAAACCTGTTATAGATTTCGATCGCGTACTTGTCCCCTAATGGTATACCTACGTATATAGCAATCCTAAATGATTCAGATAAATTTGTAGGGGTAGTGCCTTTCTTTGCCTACCCCCTATCTATCGGGCAACCGGGCGTGGGATTGCCCCTACAATAATTATGCAAATGATGCGAGGATTGCTATATATACTATTAATTAAAAAGATATACTGTAGAAAGTTGCCTACAAAGCGCCAGAAAATATGCACCCCCACCTCCAGCGCCAACTCGAACAGCTCGGTTTAGTCGGCGAGTCTACCCCTCCCACTGCTGAGCAGTGGCAGCTTTTATTAGAGCAGGTAAGTTTTAGCTATGACCAAGTTCAGAGTCAGCAAGAACTTGAGCAGGAAGATTGTTTTAACTTGGAGACAGTGGCGCTCAAGGATTTAACTGACTCGCTCCATTCCCCTCAAGACTCTCCAACAGCTTCAGAATTCGATCGACTGCGGGCGAGTGTCAACAGTTGGGGAGCGGGATTGTGTATCCTTGACGCAAAGGGCTGTGTAATCTCGGTGAATCCAGAAGCCGAACGCTTGCTGGGGTGGCGAGAGTCGGAACTTGCAGGCGTTTCCCTGCTAGAGCGCATCGGGAAGCAAAACAAAGGCAACAAATCCCAAGTTTTGACGGCTCCGAAACAGTCGCCCCGCAAGACTGAAGATAGGCCGATCGCACCTACACTAGATTTACAACAGGCGATCGCTTCCGGTCAACCTTGCAACAACTGGGACGACGAGTTTTTGTGTCGCGACGGCAAGATTTTACCAGTTTCCTATTTTTTCCATCCCGCAGTTGAGGGCAGCGAAATATCAGTTTTGGTGTTTTTTGAGATTTTTGACATTTTTGACATTAGAGAACACAAGCAATCGCTCTCGATACTGCAAGCAGTTCTAAAATCTACAGATGCAGGAATTCTGGCGGTTGACATCAACGGCAATATATGTAATTATAATCAGAAATTTCTAGAGATGTGGGGTTTGTCCGCCAGCCAAGGAAAGTTGAGCCGATCGAGCTTCGGCACAGTAGTCAAAAACACGCTCGAAACAGGATTCCCCTTCGACAGGGAACAATTAAAAGACCCGCAAGGATTTCTCCAAAACCTGCTCAAAGTGTCTGCAGATTCAGATACTCAAATCAGCGAATTATTAGAATTTAAAGACGGAAGAATTCTTGAATTAAATTCGTTGCCCTCAAAAGTCGGAGCGAAAACAATCGGTAGAGTCTGGAGCTTTCGAGACGTTACCGAACTCAAAAAAGTAGAACAATCTTTGCAGTATAGAATAGAATTCGCTCAGTTGATTGCCCGTTTGTCAACCCATTTCATCAGCCAGCCCTTATCAGAAATAGACAAAGGCATCGATCAAACCCTGGAAGCGATCGCCACATTGAGCGGGTTTGACCGCAGTTACATCTACCTGTTATCATTCGACAAAACCCGCGCCGACAAAACCTACGAGTGGTGCGGCGAAAGCATTCCGGCAGTCAAAAACAGCACCGACAAACCAATAGACATCGCACAAATCCCTTGGATTGCAGAAAAGCTCGATCGCGCCGAATGCCTTAATATTCCAGAAATCGGCGAACTCCCGCCCTCAGCAATCGCCGAAATTGCCTATTTTATCGGTAAAAATTCAGCCCAATTCCAGACAGACTCCCCCTCCCAAACAGTCAATCAAACAGCAACCGCCTCAATACCTGCAATGGGCGCTTCCCTCAATAATTTAGAATCACAAAAACCGCTAAAAAATATCCAAGAGCTGATAATTATTCCCCTAATTGGTTGTAGTAAAAACCTAGTAGGATTTCTCGGATTCGAGGGCTTAAAGCAAACAGCAGGTCGAGCAACCGAAATATCAACACAGCTAAAAATGGTAGGAGAAATGCTCGCCAATGTCCTAGAGCGCAAGCGAGCAGAAGCAGCCTTGAGACAATCCGAAACAAAATACCGCAGCATCTTTGAAAACGCAGTCGAAGGCATATTCCAGACAACGCCGACCGGGTACTACCTCAGCGGCAATAGCGCACTAGCCCGAATTTACGGCTACGAATCCAGTACCCAAATGCTCGCCGAACTCACCGATATCAACCGTCAATTTTACGTTAACCCCAATCGGCGCGCCGAGTTTATAGCCCTATTGGGCGCGCGCCGCCAAGTGGCAAAATTTGAATCCCAAATATACCGCCGAGACGGTAGCACGATATGGATTTCTGAAAACGCCCGCAGCATCTGCGACGAAAACGGCAGGGTTTTGTACTACGAAGGCACAGTCCAAGACATCACCGATCGCAAACAGGCAGAATCCGCCATGCAGTTGGCCCTAGAAGCAGCAGAATCAGCCAACCGGGCAAAAAGCACATTTCTCGCCAACATGAGCCACGAACTTCGCACACCCCTCAATGCCATCATCGGCTACAGCGAAATGCTCCAAGAAGAAGCCGAAGAATTGGGCGATGAAGCTTTCGTCCCCGACCTCGAAAAAATCTGCAGCGCCGGCAAACACCTGCTGTCCATGATTGACGACATCCTAGATATTTCTAAAATTGAAGCAGGCCGAATGGATCTCTACTTAGAAACCTTCGACATCCATAGCTTAATTGAAAGTGCTGTTGCCACGGCCAGGCCGCTGGTAGAGAAAAACGGTAATACCCTAGAAGTGTACTGTCCAGACAACCTCGACACCATGCACGCGGACATGACCAAAGTGCGGCAAGTGCTGCTTAACTTGCTCAGCAACGCTGCCAAGTTCACACAAAACGGGAGAATTGCGATCGGAGTGGAAAGAATTAAAAATGAACAATTAAAAATGAAAAATCAAGAGGAATCTTCCCAAATTTTAATTTCCAACTCCGAATTTTTAAGTTTCCGCGTCGCCGACACCGGCATCGGCATGACACAAGAGCAATTGGAGCGAGTTTTCCAACCTTTCATCCAAGCTGATGCCTCGACTACCCGCGAGTACGGTGGCACCGGTTTGGGACTAGCAATCAGCCAGCGCTTCTGTCAGATGATGGGCGGCAGCATTGAGGTCAGCAGCACCTTGGGCTCCGGCACCACTTTCACCGTGCTCTTGCCCAGCGTCATCAAACAGCCGGAAATCCCCAACAATGTCCACGACAGCACTAGCCATCTGGACGCCCCCGCGGTCGGCACGGTGCTGGTAGTTGATGACGACCCGATATCGCGGGATTTAATCCAGCGCACCCTCAGTCGCCAAGGACTGCACGTAGAAGTCGCCGGCGGCGGCGAGCAAGCTCTCCGGCTCGCTAAGCAACTACGGCCAGACGCCATTACCCTGGATGTGATCATGCCAGGAATGGACGGCTGGGCGGTACTCTCAGCGCTGAAGGCAGATCCTGAGCTTGCCGAAATTCCCGTAATCCTGCTATCCTTTGTGGGCAACAAAAGCCTCGGCTTTGCATTGGGTGCCTCGGACTACCTCACCAAACCAGTGGACGGCAAACGGCTGGCTGCCTTGTTGAACAAGTACCGACGCGACCAAGACGGCGTTGCAAGTAACAATTTGACCTGTCAGATTCTAATTGTGGAAGACGACGTGGCCACGCGCGAAATACTGCGATGCGTACTAGAAACACAAGGCTGGGCAGTAACGGAAGCTGACAGCGGACGCGCTGCTCTCGATCGGCTACAAGTTGCTCGCCCGCACCTGATATTACTGGATTTGATGTTGCCAGAAATGGATGGTTTTGAGTTGATCGGGGAAATTCGCAAATCCCATTCGGGAGATCCTATACCGATTGTGGTGCTCACGGGGAAAAACTTGACACCGGCCGAAAGCCAGCAGCTAAACGGCTACGTCGAGCGGGTACTACAAAAGGGAGTCTACAGTTGCGATAGTTTGTTGCGCGATGTTCGCTCTATAGTCAATGACAGGTTCGATCGCAGGTACGACTCGAAAGGCAAGGAGAACACCAATGGCTAAAATCCTGTTGGTCGAAGATAACGAAATGAACAGAGATATGCTTTCCAGGCGTCTGGCCCGCAAGGGACACGAGGTCTTTATTGCTGTTGACGGTGCTGAGGGAGTGTCGATGGCGCTCGCGAAAGTACCAGATTTGATTCTGATGGATATGAGTCTGCCTGTGCTCGACGGGTGGCAAGCAACGCAGCAAATTAAGGCAGCTCCGGAAACTAGCAGGATTCCGGTGATTGCGCTGACGGCTCACGCAATGGCGGGCGATCGTGAAAAGTGTCTTGCCGCCGGCTGCAATGACTACGACACCAAACCGGTGGAGTTTCCCCGACTTTTGGGTAAAATTGAAACGCTTCTGAAAGAGGCCCTGACATGAAAGGTGACGAGGGCAGCGTGCTGGTTGTTGACGACAATGAGGTAAACCGCGATTTGCTGGCCCGCCGACTTCAGCGTCAAGGCCATCTGGTGACTGTTGCTGAAGATGGTCTCCAAGCTCTGGAAATGTTGCGAAGCGTTCCTTTTGATTTGGTTCTCCTAGACATTATGATGCCGCAAATGAACGGCTATCAGGTGCTCGAAAGTCTGAAGGCGGACGAGAAGTTGCGCTACATCCCGGTAATTATGATTTCGGCGGTGGACGATATCGATAGTATCGTCCGGTGTATTGAGTTGGGGGCGGAGGATTATCTTTCTAAACCGTTCAATCCGGTATTGCTCAAGGCTCGGATTAGCGCTTGTCTGGAAAAGAAGCGGCTGCGGGATAAGGAGCAAGCGTATTTACAGGAGTTGGCCCTGGAAAAGGAAAAGTCCGAGCGTTTGCTGTTAAATATTTTACCGAAGGCGATCGCGCAGCGCCTGAAACACGGGGAAATTACGATCGCAGACAGTTTCGCTGAGGTAACGGTGATGTTTGCCGATTTGGTCGGTTTTACTCAGCTTTCGGCTCATTTATCGCCGGCCCAATTGGTGGAGTTGCTCAACGAGATTTTTTCGGCTTTTGACGAGTTGGCCGAGCGCTACGGGCTTGAGAAAATTAAGACGATCGGCGATGCTTATATGGTGGTTGGCGGTTTGCCGACGCCCAGCGAGGACCACGCCGAGTCGATCGCCGAAATGGCGCTGGAAATTCAAGCAGCAATGACAAAGATGCGTACCAAGGGAGGTCAGCCACTCAGCATTCGCATCGGCATCCACACAGGCCCGGTAGAAGCTGGGGTAATCGGTACTAAAAAATTTACTTACGATTTGTGGGGAGATACGGTAAATACAGCTTCCCGGATGGAATCTCAAGGCGTCCCCGGCAGCATTCAGGTGACAGTTGCTACCTACGAGCGCCTGCGGGGTAAGTACGTTTTTGAGGAGCGTGGCGTGATTTCAGTGAAGGGGAAAGGCGATATGATGACTTATCTGCTTGTGGCCCGAAACCCTTAATTAATCATTGGGCATTGGCAAAACAGGGCATTGGGCATCGGGTATCGGTAACTAATATCAACAGTCAACAGTCAACAGTCAACAGTCAACAAATCATCAAATGAACGTAAATTCTAACCTTTTAATGTACGCCCAATGGGCGGGAATTCTGACAGGAGCCTTGGCTATTCTAACAGTTATAGCATTTATCTTCAAATGGGGTTTTCGCTTCCGATTGGTAGGAGTGACAAGCTTTATGGCAGTAATTGCTGCGAGTATATTCGGTCTCGGTTTGGGACTGTTTACTCGCACAGAAATTCCGGGTGCGGTGCGCTATTCTTTAGTTTACGATACAGGCGGCGCTCAAACAGTAGTTACTGTGCCACCTTCGATCACAGAATCGGAATTAGAAGCAACGATGCGACAAGTAGCAGCAGATTTGTACTCTCCAGGGCGGTCTGGACGCGGCAGAGACTACATGACAATCCGGGTTCGTACAGTTGTACATCCCGAACCTGGGCTGTCGCAGCCGCTGTTTTTGGGCGAAGTGAGACGATCGCTCGCGACTCGTTATGATGACAAAATGGCGATCGAAATCTTCCCCGAAAAAGTTGCTATTCTGAAAAAATATCAAGCCTGATAAATCCTGTAGGGGCGGGTTTTACAAACAAGAATTGCCTAAAACCGACAATCTCAAAAACCCGCCCCCACCAACGACAAATCTACTATAAACAATATAAAATTATGACTCAAGAATCCGAAAAATTAATAACGAACCTCTACAATGCCTTTGACCCATTCTATCCTTTGCCCGCAAATGATCCGCAGTATGTTGACTGTCAGGAAGCGCGAGGAGATGGGAATATTATAGAAGATTTGGGCATAAAGATTCAGCGGCGATCGGAACGGATGACTTGTCAGTTATATACTGGACATCGCGGTGCGGGAAAATCAACAGAATTGCTGCGACTTCAACAATATTTACAAACAAAAGGCTGTTTTGTAGTCTATTTCGCCGCCGAAGAAGAAGATATCGATCCAGAAGATACTGAATATACCGATATTCTCCTCGCTTGTACCAAACATTTATTGAAAAAACTTAGCTCAAACTCTAAATCTCAAGCTTTATTAAATTGGGTAAAAAGTCGAGGAAATGAATTAAAAGATTTGGCCCAAATGGAAGTAAACCTTGATTCTATCAGTCTAGAATCTCAAATTACTTTGTTTACCAAACTCACGGCAAATATTAAAGCTGTACCAAGTTTGCGCCAAGAAATTCGCCGCAAAATAAACCCTCACACAACAACTTTAATTACTGCGCTAAATGAATACATTGCTGGCGCTAAAGAAAATCTGCCTCAAGGCTATACTCAACTAGCAGTTATTGTGGATAATTTAGACAGAATCGTGATATTGAATGGCTCTGAAGGCAGCAACAATCATGATGACATTTTTATCAACCGCTGCGAACAACTTAAAGGATTAGATTGTCACGTTATCTATACTTTACCAATTTCCATGATGTATTCCGATCGTGCCAATGAGTTAGCCTCCAATTACGATAACACTGAAATTTTGCCGATGATTATGGTGCGAACTCGTGATGGCAATATCTACGAACCAGGATTGAATAAAATGAAAGAGTTGATTTGTAAACGAGTCAGCCCTTTTTCTCCTAACTTGTCTCTGGAAACTGGACTGTTTGAAAACCTAGAAATACTCAATCAAATTTGCTTGATGAGTGGCGGTCATGTCCGAAATATGTTACAGTTAATGGAAGAAGCTATTCAGCGTACTGAAGAATTGCCGATTTCTCCAAAAGCCGTGCAAAGAGCTATTACAAAAGCACGAGATCCTTTTCGCAGAAATGTAAACGATGGAGAATGGAAAATTTTAGCTGAGGTTTCACGCTCAAAAGAAATCAAAAATGAGGATGAATGCCGCAAGTTATTGTTTAACCGCTGTATTTTGGAATACCGTTACTTTGATGAAGCAGGTGAAATCCAGTATTGGCATGACGTTCACCCGCTGATTAAAGGAATTAAGCAATTTCAAGATAGTCTTGCACCACTTCCAGAAATTGAGCCATGACTCCAGAAATAATTGATTGGGATGCCGATTTACCGCCAGCAACAGCAGAGGAAGAATATGAGTCTCTGCTACGCACTCTCAAACGGACGAATGGTTTCCGGTTGTTGTTTGTTGAGTGTGTGCCGGCGGAGGGGGAACGATTGATTACGCAAGTTCGAGAAGATTTATCCCAGAAAAAGATTCAGGTGTTACCGCTGGATAAGTCTGTTTATAATTTTTATAAGATAATTGAAGATTTGCCAAAGCGAGATGAAATTAATATTTTGTTTGTGACAGGCTTAGAATATTCACTTTATGAGTATGAACAAGAAAAAAGAGAACTGGGATGGAAAAGTGAGGAAATTTATTCCTATAGTTGGCGGGGTGTGCCACCGGTTTTGATCAATCTCAACCAGCAGCGGGAAAGATTTAGAGATAATTTTAATATTTGTTTTGTGTTTATCTTACCTCGTTTTGCCGTTAATTATTTGATTGAACGAGCACCGGATTTCTTTGATTGGCGATCGAGTTTATTTAAGTTGTCGATGGATGGAGAAAGTTTGCAACTGGAATCCATGCAAGCTTGTTCGGAAAGATCGAAGCAAGAAGATTATTTAGCTTTGACTCCCCAAGAACACAAACAGGAATTGGTGAGGATTAAAGGTTTAATTGATGAGGATAGGCAAACACCTGAACAAAAAGCTGAATTGTTTTTTGAACAGGCTTTATTATATAGCTTTGCTGAAGAGTATCGAAAAGCGATCGCCTCCTACGACAAAGCCTTAGAATTCAAACCAGATAAACACGAAGCCTGGTACAATCGGGGCAGTGCACTAGGTAATTTAGGCAGACTAGAAGAGGCGATCGCCTCCTACGACAAAGCCTTAAAATTCAAACCAGATGACCACGAAGCCTGGAACAATCGGGGTATTGCACTGGGTAATTTAGGTAGGCTAGAAGAGGCGATCGCCTCCTACGACAAAGCCTTAAAATTCACACCAGATGATGACGAAGCTTGGAACAATCGGGGTATTGCACTGGGTAATTTAGGTAGGCTAGAAGAGGCTATCACCTCCTACGATAAAGCCTTAGAATTCACACCAGATAAACACGAAGCTTGGAACAATCGGGGTATTGCACTGGGTAATTTAGGTAGGCTAGAAGAGGCGATCGCCTCCTACGACAAAGCCTTAAAATTCACACCAGATGATGACGAAGCTTGGAACAATCGGGGTATTGCACTGGGTAATTTAGGTAGGCTAGAAGAGGCTATCACCTCCTACGATAAAGCCTTAGAATTCACACCAGATGATGACGAATCCTGGAACAATCGGGGTATTGCACTGGGTGATCTAGGCAGGCTTGAAGAGGCGATCGCCTCCTTCGACAAAGCCTTAGAATTCAAACCAAATAAACACGAAGCCTGGTACAATCGGGGCTATACACTGGGTAATTTAGGCAGGCTAGAAGAAGCGATCGCGTCTTACGACAAAGCCTTAGAATTCAAACCAGATGATGACGAAGCCTGGAACAATCGGGGCATTGCACTGGGTAATTTAGCCAGGCTAGAAGAGGCGATCGCCTCCTTCGACCAAGCCTTAGAACTCACACCAGATAAACACGAAGTCTGGTACAATCGGGGTATTGCACTGCATAATTTAGGCAGACTAGAAGAAGCGATCGCCTCCTTCGACAAAGCCTTAGAATTCAAACCAAATAAACACGAAGTCTGGAACAATCGGGGCTCTGCACTGCATAATTTAGGCAGACTAGAAGAAGCGATCGCCTCCTTCGACAAAGCCTTAGAAATTCAACCATATCAACACGAAGCCTGGAACAATCGGGGCTATACACTGGGTAATTTAGGCAGGCTAGAAGATGCGATCGCCTCCTACGACAAAGCCTTAGAAATTCAACCAGATAACACATCTGCATTTTATAATAAAGCTTGCTGCTATGCGTTACAGAGTCAAATTGACCAAGCGATTCAGAATTTGCAGCAAGCCATCAATCTGAATCCTGACAAATACCGAGAAATGGCAAAAACTGACTCGGATTTTGATAGCATTCGATCGCATACTCGGTTTCAAGCCTTGATTCAAGAATAGGGATTTGCCCTTGGGCGGGGCGGGTTTATGAGATTGTCGGTTTTAGGCAATTATTGTTGGTAAAACCCGCCCCTACAGCATCACAAACACTCTTATTATTTCTTAGTCCCCCTCTGCTGCTACTTGGTTGGTGTAGACGCGGTTTCAACCGCCGGCTGATCTGAATAAATAGTACAATTAAACTTAGATACTTCTCGGAGACAACGACTATGCAAGTCACAACCCAAGAAATCATTTATCCTTCCAGCGACGGTCAACCAATGGCAGAAAGCACAATTCAATACGAATTAATTGTCAAAATCAAAGAAGGTTGCGAATCGCTGTTTAAAGATGACCAAAACGTTTTTGTAGCTGCCGATTTACTGTGGTATCCAGTTGAAGGGAAACCGGAAATTTCTCAAGCACCTGATACGATGGTGATATTTGGGAGGCCAAAGGGCGATCGCCTTTCCTACATACAATATCGAGAGGATAATATTGGCCCTCAAGTCGTCTTTGAGATTCGCTCCCACAACGACAGCAACACTAAAATGAATAAGAAACTTTCATTTTATCAGCGTCATGGAGTTGAGGAGTATTACCTTTACGATCCAGAAAGAAATGAGTTGGAAGGTTGGCAAAGAATTGAGGGAAATTTAGAAGTTATTGAGCCGATGGAGGGATGGATTAGTCCGAGATTAGGTGTGCGATTTGAGTTGGGAGAAGATGGGTTAGAAATTTATCGGCCTAATGGAGAAAAGTTTCTTTCCTATGCGGAATTAGAAGAAGAGAGGTTATTAGATCGTCAGCGCCTACAACAAGCAGATCAAAGAGCAGAACAAGCAGATCAAAGAGCAGAACAAGCCAATCAAATTGCTCAACGTTTAGCTGCTAAACTGCGCGAATTGAACATCGATCCAGATAGCATTTAACCCCGAATAAATGCTCAGAAACCCGGTTTGTTTGAAAAATCGGGTTTCTGGCGATCGCGGTTATTTATGCTTTTAACTTAATTCTGTCAGCCAGATCGCCCTTTCCTCTCTTCTACGCAGTCAGATTAAAAAAATAGTATTAATCTATACCTACAAATCCCACCTCTAGAATTATCCTGAGAAAAATTGAAAAAGTCCCCAAATTCCTGTAAAATTGCCATAAATAACCAAATAGTCGCGATCGAAAGCACTCACAGGCGAAAAAGATCGCATATAAAAAAGAAAAGAATCAATTAGACAGAAAATAAAGAGGTGAAACCCCTTGCAAAAATTAGCCAGCATAGAAAAGCCGATCGACTCAGGGGAAAAATCCATAGCAGTCAACACCCAAAAGGCTCAAACCTTGTACGAACGCGGCAACGCCCTAGAAGCAATGGGACGATTCCAAGCTGCGATCGAATCTTGGGAAGAAGCGATCAAACTTGAACCAAAATTTTATGAAGCCTGGTACAACCAAGGCGTAGCCCTCAAAAAACTGGGCCAGCTAGAAGAAGCGATCGCAGCCTACAACAAATCCCTACAAATCAAACCAAACAATCCCGAAGCGTGGTACAATCGCGCCAACGTTTTGCGGAAGGTCAACAGACTTTCAGAAGCGATCGCATCCTACGAAAAGGCGATCGAACTCAATCCCAGCTACCCCGAAGCTTGGACGAACCGCGGCAACACCCTCGTCAGCTTAGAGAAATTATCAGAAGCGATCTCCTCCTACGACAAAGCCATAGCCATCAAACCAGACAACTGCGAAGCTTGGTACAACAAAGCATTTGCCCTGAGAAAATCCGACCAAAATACAGCAGCGATCGCCTCCTTCGACAAAGCGATCGAACTTAAACCAGACTTGCATCAAGGCTGGTACAACCGCGGCTTAGCCCTAGCCGATGAAAAACTATACCCGGAAGCCGTCGCCTCCTACGACAAAACCCTGCAACTGCGGCCGAATTCCGCCGAAGCGTGGAACAAACGCGGCACGGCGATCGCACAAATGGGACAATTTGAAGCAGCGATCGCATCCTGGGACAAAGCCCTCGTACTCAACCCAAACGACAGCGAAACCTTTTACAACCGCGGCTTAGCCTTCGCCAACTTACAACGCTTTGAAGAAGCAATAGCCTCTTGGGATAAAACCCTAGAGTTGCAGCCAGACAACACCGAAGCCTGGTACAACCGCGCCGTCGCCCTCAAAAAAATTCAACGCTTTACCGAAGCGATCGCCTCCTACGATAAAATCATCGCACTCACACCCGACGATCCAAACCTGTACTATCAAAAAGCTTGCATTTACGCCCTAGAAAAAGAAGCAGGCGAGCTCACAAACAGCCCGGAAGTTGTAACTACCAGTATCCGGCTGGCGATCGAAAACTTGTCCAAGGCGATCGAACTCAATCCGCATAAATACCGCAAATTGTGCAAAAATGACTCTAAATTGCGTACAATACGGGAAGAAGTGCGGTTTTTAGCTTGATTTCAGGGTAGCTATGATTGATGGAGACGGATGCCGCACTGCAACCTTTGTAGGCAAAACAGCACCATAAACCCCAATCATGCAAACCCTAGACAAAACTCAAGCAAAATTCGCTCAACTGGCAGCCCACCTCAGAGAAGTTAACGACATCGAATCAGCCTCGTCGCTGCTGCATTGGGATCAATCAACTTATATGCCCCCCAAAGGTGGAAGTGCCAGAGGCCGCCAGTTGGCCACTCTCAAACAAATATCCCACGAAAAATTTACAGATCCAAAAATAGGTGAACTCCTAGAAGACTTGCGTTTCTACGAACAAACCCTCCCCTACGACTCCACCGCAGCCAGCCTGATCCGCATAGCCCGCAGAGACTACGATCGCGCCGCCCGACTCCCGGCAACCTTCATGTCCGCACTCTGCCGCCACCAAGCCGACTGCTACGAAGCTTGGGCCGCGGCCAGGGCAGCCAACAACTTCGCAGCCGTCGAGCCGTATCTCGAAAAAACCCTAGAATTAAGCAGGCAATACGCCGACTTTTTCCCCGGCTACGAACACATCGCCGATCCTTTGATCGATCGTAGCGACTACGGCATGAAAGTATCCCTGCTGCGCCCGCTTTTCGCCCAACTGCGTCAAGAATTAGTGCCGATAGTCGAAGCCATCACCTCCCAACCTCCCGCCGACGACTCCTGCTTGCACCAAGAGTTCCCCGAATTCCAACAACTAGAATTCACTCGCAAAGTTGTAGAACGCATGGGGTTCGACTTCCAACGGGGACGGCAAGACACCACCCTGCACCCGTTCATGACCAACTTTTCCATAGACGACGTGCGAATTACCACCCGCGTCTATGAAGACCACCTGGATCAAGCACTCTTCAGCAGCATCCACGAAGCTGGCCACGCCCTCTACGAACTCGGAAATTCCCCGGAATTTGAAGGCACGCTTCTGGCAGGTGGCATTTCCTCCGGCGTGCACGAAAGTCAATCGCGACTTTGGGAAAATATGGTCGGGCGCAGCCGCGGTTTTTGGGAATGTTTCTACCCGCAACTTCAAGGCATATTTTTGCGACAGTTGGGACACGTATCCACTGACGCATTTTACCGGGCAATTAACAAAGTCTCGCGATCGCTCATCCGCACCGATGCCGACGAAGTAACCTACAACCTCCACGTCGCCATCCGCTTTGACCTAGAATTGGCAATGGTAGAGGGAAAACTAGCAGTGCGAGACCTCCCCGAAGCCTGGAACGAACGCTATCAAAACGACCTGGGAGTTGTCCCCACCACCGACGGCGAAGGCGCCATGCAAGATGTTCACTGGTATGTTGGTACGATCGGCGGAATGTTCCAAGGTTACACCCTCGGCAACTTGATGAGCGCCCAATTC
The DNA here is from genome assembly GCF_036705045.1 of Microcoleus sp. BR0-C5. NCBI lineage: Bacteria > Bacillati > Cyanobacteriota > Cyanophyceae > Oscillatoriales > Microcoleaceae > Microcoleus > Microcoleus sp. BR0-C5. Next base: position 7,607 of record NZ_JAUBTR010000006.1, on the reverse strand, counting down.
TACGAAACAGCAGTAAAAATCAATCCTGAAATTCCCGTAGAAATAGAACGGGGCAATTTTAGCGTACTCCACAACTGGCTCAAACAAAACATCTACCAGCACGGCCGCAAATACACTGCTGTCGAATTGATCGATCGCGTTACAGGTTCACCTTTAACGATCGATCCCTTTATCCGTTACATTCGCCACAAATACGGGGAGTTTTATGTCATTTGAAGGATAGCAAGTTCAGATTGCAGACTTTAAAATTACAAAAAAAGTAGCCGCTTAAAAAAGAGGGCGATACTGTTTGAGTATCGCCTAATTTCACAGCGGAAATCAAAAGTCTTAAATAAGGGAGTATGTATGTCTGAACTCTTTCAGGCTGTGATCGCCAGCGAAGAAAAAACCGACTTGCATCAGTTTGTCAGCGATTTACGCGCTTTGGGAAACAAATATTTACTGCGAAACGACATAGTTAACGCTTTTGCCGCCTACTGCACCAAATACGAAAAGCCTGAACAGTTCCATCAATCTTCTCTTTTAAGCAAACTAATTTACTACGTTCAGGAAATTATTCTCGAAGATGGCAGCCTTTGCGTCCTGCTGCGACCCAAAATTGCTACAATGGAAATAGTCCGAGTTGCAGACGACTTGACTGTTGAGCAGATGACAGTGCAAGAATTGCTCGACGTGCGCGATCATTTCGTCAACCACTTTCACCCCCAAGAAGGTGACATTCTAGAACTAGATTTCGGCTCTTTTTACGATTATTATCCCACAATTCGCGACCCCAAAAACATCGGTAAAGGAGTGCAATTCCTCAACCGATACCTTTCTAGCAAACTGTTTCAAGACGCCAGACAGTGGCAGGAAAGTCTATTTAATTTCTTGCGGATTCACCGCTGCAACGGCGTACAATTACTAATTAACGATCGCATAAAATCCCAAGAAAAACTTTCAGAACAAGTCAAAAAAGCCCTCACCTTTGTCAACGATCTTTCGGAAGAAGAACCCTACGAGAGATTTCGATTGGTTCTGCAAATGATGGGTTTTGAGGCCGGTTGGGGCAATACCGCCGCCCGCGTGCAAGAAACCCTAGGAATTCTGGACGAATTAATTGATTCCCCCGATCCGCAAACCCTAGAAGCATTTATTTCTCGCATCCCGATGATTTTCAAAATCGTCCTAGTTTCTCCTCACGGCTGGTTCGGCCAAGAAGGAGTTTTGGGGCGACCGGATACGGGAGGTCAGGTAGTTTATGTTCTCGATCAAGCCAAGAGTTTAGAGAAACAATTGCAAGAAGACATTCATCTTGCCGGCCTCGATAGTTTAGGAGTCAAACCTAAAGTCATTATTCTCACCCGGTTAATTCCTAACAGCGACGGCACGCCCTGCAACCAACGTTTGGAAAAAGTTCACGGCACAGAAAATGCTTGGATTTTGCGGGTTCCCTTCCGCGAGTTCAATCCCAAACTGACTCAAAATTGGATTTCTAGATTTGAGATTTGGCCTTATTTGGAAACTTACGCGATCGATGCAGAAAAAGAAGTGCTGGCTGAGTTTCAGGGCAAACCAGATTTAATTGTCGGCAACTATTCCGACGGCAACTTGGTAGCGTTTTTGCTGTGTCGCAAGCTCAAAACTACTCAGTGCAATATTGCCCATGCGCTGGAAAAATCTAAATATTTGTTCAGCAATCTCTACTGGCAAGAATCAGAGGATAAATACCATTTTTCGCTGCAGTTTACGGCCGATATAATTGCTATGAATGCAGCTAATTGTATTGTCAGCAGCACCTATCAAGAGATTGTGGGCCAACCCGATAGTGTCGGTCAGTACGAATCTTACCATTGTTTTACCAGGCCGGATTTGTACCATGTTGTGAACGGAATTGAACTGTTCAGCCCTAAATTCAACGTAGTGCCGCCGGGAGTCAACGAAAGTGTGTACTTTCCCTACACGCGGATAGAAGACCGGGTGCAAGGCGATCGCGATCGGCCGGGCGAACTGCTGTTTACTCTAGAAGACCCCGAACAAGTCTTTGGCAAACTCGACGACCCGCAAAAGCGCCCTTTATTTTCGATGGCGCGGCTCGATCGCATTAAAAACCTGACAGGCTTAGCAGAATTGTTTGGAAAAAGCAAGGAACTGCAAGAGAAATGCAACTTAATTCTAGTAGCTGGCAAGCTGCGGGTAGAAGAAACCGAAGACTACGAAGAAGCAGAAGAAATTAAAAAACTCTACGCAATTATCGACCAATACAACCTTCACGGTAAAATTCGCTGGCTGGGAGTGAGGCTTTCCAAAAGCCTGTCCGGCGAAATCTACCGGGTAATCGCCGACACCCAAGGTATATTTGTTCAGCCAGCATTATTTGAAGCTTTCGGCTTGACAATTCTCGAAGCAATGATTACCGGCATTCCCACTTTCGGGACGCAGTTTGGCGGCCCGCTGGAAATCATTCAAGATGGGGTAAATGGGTTTTATATCAACCCGACAAACCACCCGGAAACCGCCCAAAAAATTCTAGATTTTTTATCGAAATGCGAAGACAATCCCAACTATTGGTATGAAATTTCAACGCGAGGGATTGACCGAGTTTACAGCACGTATACCTGGAAAATTCACACTGCCAAGCTGCTGACACTGGCGCGGACTTACGGTTTCTGGAACTACTCGTCCAAGGAAAACCGCGAAGATATGCTCCGCTACATAGAATCGCTGTTTTATCTGATTTACAAGCCAAGAGCCAAGGCTTTATTGGCAGAACACGCAAATCGATAAGAGGCGAGTTTTGCTTTTTATATCAAATCCGTTGGTATCGGAATTATTCCTCTCTCTCTTCCCTTTCTCTGTATCCTCTGCGTCAAGAGAGGTCTAATAATTCCGATACAACTGAGATGTTGCACCATTGTCAAGAACAGGCTTTTCGGCCTGTTCCACAAAGAGTGAATTTTCTTGTGGAACAGGCCGAAAAGCCTGTTCCTAAACGGCCCATTCCACAAGAGATGAATTTTCTTGTGGAACAGGCCGAAAAGCCTGTTCCTAAACAAGTAATTGAGAATGGTGCAACATCTCAGATACAACCGAAATTGATATTACGGGGGGATTCAAGGAAAAAACTTCGCCTTTGATAGATCAACTTTGTACAAAAGACGCCTGTAAAGATTTGTGAATGACGGCAGGTTTTGTACCATAAGACTGAGGCTAAAAGACGTGGTTTATACGAAAATATTGGCTTTGGCAACAAAACATCTCGGAATCAACCGGGTTTATTAGGAATAGTGCGAACCGGCCCCTACTTCTAACAGGTAACTTCCAACTCGCAACTTCTGAGTGCTGGTGTCCCGATTGCCGAAATTCTAGAGACCGGGGCAGATATAGCAACCGCGCCAGACGCTTAGAAGTTTCTTAATGGCCTAAACCAATGCGGTCTATTACCCCTTCCCTCGGACTTCTTGTTACCCGATCGCGAAGTCGAAGGAGCTTCTTCCTTCTTGCTTCTGCTATATGTCTCAGAAAGCTGTCCGGGTAATACAATTAGATTTAGAAACATGAAAACAGGGAAACCTTGTCAAACCTCACTAACAGGATGAAATTTATGCGTGTGACTACTGTTACGATTTTCAGCTTGCTCGCTCTGCTCGCTCCCGGCTTAACCCGAAAGGCAATTGCTGCTTTTGACTCCGAACCCTTGGTGCAGGAAGAGTACCGCCGAGACTTTACGGCTCCCGCCGATCCGGGTGCGTCAGCATCGCCGGAGGGAAAGTCCCAAGCAGATATGTTTAACAAGCCTTTTTACGCGGGCGAGCAGGCGCCAGTGAAAAAGGAAAAAACTATCTCGGCGGGTGCTGACGGGCCAGAAGTTGCAGCCATACAGCAGCGCTTGCAGGTGCACAGTTTCAAGGTGGGGACGATCGACGGTTCCTATGGCTCTCGCACTACATCGGCGGTTCGTGCCTTTCAGCAGTCTAAGGGGTTGAAGTCAGACGGCATTGTGGACAAAGAAACTTGGACAGCTTTAGCAGCAGATCCGGCGTCTGCTCCTGAAACTGTGCAGAGCAATGCTCCAATTCTGAGCAATGCTGCTGTTGCCGGCAATCCTCCAACTCTTCTAAATAAAGGCGCTGTCGGTTCCAAGGTAAAGACGCTACAGGTGCGTTTGGAAATGCAGGGTTACGATCCAGGCCCGATCGACGGCATTTTTGGCGCTCGCACTGCTACGGCTGTCAAGAACTTTCAGGAGAATAAGGGTTTGACCGCTAGCGGCATGGTGGACGAAACAACCTGGAAAGCGCTCGGCCAAAAGTAAGTGACAAGTGAAAAAAACGGAAAATTGCTGTGGCGATAACTCACGATTGAACCCGGTGTCCCCAAATGACCGGGTTTCTCGATGTTGACCGATCGAGCAATTTGGTCATAAGCCTGCGGATTTATCAGTGGGTCGCTTTATTTTATCTAAAATCTAAAATCTAAAATCTAAAATCGATTGACCGATCGAGCTATAGCGGTTCGATCGCGTTGTGAGGTATGGGGGCGAGTCCTATGCCTATGCCCACGGAGGCCACGGAGGCCACGGAGCCCTATGATCACCTCCTGTTACTGAGAAAGGCTATATTTGGTCATCAGCCTGCGGATTTATCAGTGTGTCGCTTCCTTCAATCTAAAATCTAAAATCTAAAATCTAAAATCTATTGACCCATCGCTCTGTGGTGTGCTATAGTATTTAGATGTCAAAATGCGGATATGGCGGAATTGGCAGACGCGCCAGATTTAGGTTCTGGTTCCGAGAGGAGTGAAGGTTCAAGTCCTTTTATCCGCACTACTCTTAACGCTTTGTACATCAATAGTTTCAGGCTGGTTACGCCATTAAAACTTACGCTTTCCGCTCATCCTTCGCTAATTTAGCCGGTAGCAGAGTGTCTAGCTTAGTTTCTAGCAATTTGTCTAGCACTGGTTCGATGTCCGAAATTTCGGACACTTGTGTTTGATGTTGAATTGGTGGCGCTGATATTGCCTGGTTGGCCGCTTGCTCTAAAGTTCGCACTACCCAAGTATTAACGCTCAAGCCCTCTGCTGGTGCTACTTCCTTAATTGTTTCGAGTAATTCCCGCTTGCCATCCAATCTCAAATTAAGCTGTACTCTGTCTGTAATGTCTAGTACCTGTCTAGCGCTTGTCTGGTCAGATAGTAGCAATCTGTCTAGATTATGTCTAGTAGTAACTAGACATTGCTGTATAGCACAATTTCTACCACAATGTCTAGCAATCGCCATTTAAAGCTTCATCAAGTCAGAAGGCTCAAACTCTGATTGCCGAATATTCTTAACAGGCTTATCGAACCTGACCAAGTAGCTAAGTAGGTAAGCGGGATTAAACACAGCTATCTAACAGTATGTAAACAGGGCTAACTTAGCCACGCTTAGGGCATTTGGATACTTTACGATCGTTTACATAATTGTGTTTTACAGCGCCTACCTACTTAAGTAGTTAAGCAAAATTAATTACATAATTATCTCCAAATTCTTTAATAATTTTTTCTACAGATGAAACAAGAGATTGCCAGCTAGAGTAGGCATCTATTTCGAGCCATTGATATTTGATAAACCGCCACAAAATCTCTATTAAATTTAATTCAGGTGAATAAGTAGGCAATTCAAATATAGTTAAACCGCGTTCTTTCCATTCTTCAATTTTCTCGAAAATGGCATTGCTAGTATGAATAGAAGCTTGATCTACTACAATAACTGTTGGCCGCTCCACCACAGCAAAGAAAGTATCTATGCAGGCTATGATTACAGAGCGAATTAATAGTCTGCTCTGAAACATAAGCATGAAGAGTGTTTTGCCGATTCATGATTCCCAAGACATTTAAACCCACATTCCGTACCCCCAACTGGCACATACGCGAATTGAGTAGCTCAAAGTCGATCTTCCGAGACAATAGTGAGTAAAAAAACCTAAAGATTTGTGTAACAAAGCATCACCCGGTTGTCCATTCCTCAAAATTGACGTTCGGGCATGAAGTAAATCTTCTTAATCTATAAAACGTCAAAAATCACACCCAAACTAAGTATTAATTCCCAGCATATATCGCCCACATGGTGACGATTAACATCACTGCTGAATCAACTATCGATTAAATTTAAATCAAATTTACTAATTCACTGCGCGACTTTATTTCACAGCAATAAATAATAAGACCGACAAGTAACTGGAAACAAATTTAATATCGCCAACCGTTCGGCTGTCAAATTAGAAACTTGCTGAACTCCTTGAATCCCAACGGCATGAACTGATTGAAAACTTTGGAATATCCAGCGCAAAGTAGGTCGATTGGTTTCTTTACCCAACTGATTTTTTATGGTTTTATTAGTGAGTTGCAAGTTTTGCAGGAGTAATCTTTGACCTAAAGTATAAACCAACAAACACAAACCCATTACCAAAGTTAAAGCCTCGATTCTTTCCGGCGACTTCAGAAACACGCTATCCGTAAAAAATAGTGGGTCCTTCAAAAAGCCAAACCCTCTCTCTGCTGCCTGCTGTTCCTTATGTTTTATAATCATTTCATCAGGATTTAATAGTGAAGCATCCAGCACATTAGTAGCTAAGATAAATCTGCCACTAGCTTTGGTTGCTTTGGCTACCGCACGCTTCATCTAATTCTAGTTGTGCTTGAACTTTAAATATTAACTTGGAGCTAGAAATGTCAGAACTGGTCGAATTAGCACCGGATTTTACTGTCGATTGTCTGATACTAATTTGGGTTAAATTATGATATTTTATTTCCGTAGATAAACGACAGGCTGCTGACAAGGCATCGCTGTCACAAGCAAATTCAATATTTGATAACTCTCGCAGCTTTTTCTGACCCTCACTCTCAGCTTTTTTGAGTTTTTTTTCTAATTTACGTTGGTCGGCATCACGACGTAAACTGCTCTCTACTACTAACCATCTTTGTGTAATTCCACCATAATTACTTTTGTGTTCTGACCAACTATATCCCGTCACAGAACTAGACTTAAATTTTGATTCATTTAATTGAGATACCAGTTGCCATGCTTGTTTGAGGCTCAGCGTTACACGAGTTAACCATCTTAAATTAATTAACATTTCTCAATTGGGAGCGGTATATAATGCACTATAGACATCTCCAAAAACAATTAAAGCCTTTGTGTAACGCCGGCTGTATGACGTAAATGCAATCATCCTAAATTAGCGACTCTGTACGCTCTAATAAGGCTTTGAGATATTTATTGTTGATAATTAAGCCAAAATATCTAGTTATGTGCGTTGATTTTAACCTGATGATGTAGCAGATATTTCTCATGGTAATATTAGCGCTCTAATTCGCAACCTTACTATTCCACAAATCGTCAACACTACTTGCTCATATTTTTGGGGATTCAACCTAAATCTTTCTTGGACAACTCGAAATATTTTGAGCGAGCGAATTCGATGTTCAACAAAGATTCTTTTAGCCGAAAATGCTTTGTTTTGTTCTTTTTGTTCAGTTGTTAATTCTCGATTTTTGGGTTTTTTAATAGGAGTTGTAATTAAAGCTTCTCCAACGTAAGCTTTATCTCCTTTAAATCTTTGTTGAGGGTCAAACTGTGAGCGTTCTTC
>NZ_JAUBTR010000108.1:0-15556 GCF_036705045.1 Microcoleus sp. BR0-C5 | reverse complement strand
GATTTTAAATCACCCTAACCTTCCTTCAGTCTTGTCTTATGGTACTCTGGCTGCTTAAAAACTGTCCGGAGTATTGTATGAAGATGTCGCGGGTTTGTGCCTCAGAATAGTCGTGGGTATCTGGCTGGGTGGTGCTGGCTTTCTTGACTGCTGCCAATTCTGCCCGTACTTGTTTGAGTTCTTCATCAAGTGCATTCTTGTCTGCTAGAAGTGTTGAGAGCTTTTCATCGCGATCGCGTAGTTGAGTTTCTAGTTTCTGAAGTTGTTCAATGGTTTGCTTAGGAACTGGTGCAGTCTTAGGTAATGCGTCAAAGCTGAAGGTAAGCCCCGCATTTGGTTTGTTGCGTCCATAAATGTGTGCTAACCAATATGTAACATGAAACAACTCCCGTACAGCATTTATAGCATCATTAACCGAGATAGGTCTGGCGCTGTGGACTGCCGAATTTCCTAGTTTGATAATGACTCTTGCTTTGTTAAATATTGCTTCACCTACTAAGTTTTTAAAAGTAGGTTCGTGAATCAAGGCGCTTAAACTATCTTGATAAGGCAGTTCTAGGGAATTATCGTATTTATATAACCAATTTACGGTTAACTCTAAAGTTCGACGGGCATAAAAGCAGGCAGTGCGAGGGTCTGGATTTACTGCATCAACTGCTTTCTTGGCCGATTCATAAATTGTAGGGAATTCAGCTTGGAGAAAGGTAAACTGGCTCATATATTTATGTAGGCATTTTGCGATAGTTCTGTAAATCGCTATCTAGTGACCAGATAAAAACTTCACTCATGGAGAACTTATTACAGGCCTTATGATATTCCTGAATGATGCTGAGATCGCCGAAACTTGTTCCTTCTTGTTTATTAGGAGCTTTGTTTTTGCCAGCTTCATCGGGGAACTGGTCAATCCACTCCAGTATCTCTGCTGTGCTCGGGAATGTAGTAGGCCTCCAGGGAGCTTCGCCTGTGAATGCTTTTTTAACTTCTTCAACAAAACGTTTGGCGGTTTTCCTTCGTAGTGTGCCGTCCCCGTTTTGGGCGATGTGGTTGCCTGTTTCGAGTATGGTGGCCATCGGCAATAGAAAAGTACAGCCAACTTGAGAATAGGTCTTAAAATCTTCGAGGACTGATGCTCTATGCTGATTATAGTTGGGGACGTTGAGTATTTCGAGGAATATGCTGGTATCTATCAGGCAGATACTACTCATTGCCGTACTCCTGCAAACGAGACAGCCATTCCATAGCTTGCTGTTTTCTGTCTTCAGGTGTGTGCGGTGATTTGACGAATCGATCGACTACCCCAGCAGTTACCAGTTGACCGAGCGGCCCCTGAGATATCAGACTAGGAAAATCGTACATTTCCCCAAGCCGTACCAGGCGACTATCTCCTGACTCTGGATTGCGGTAACAAAACACTACATCACCCAGGGCAGCATCAGGTAAGGCATCCATTAACGCGGGGTTATGAGTCGATAGCAGCACTCGCAATTTACGACGTTCGGCAATATCTCGGATGCTGGCGAGTAAATGTTTAGCGCGGTTGGGATGAACACCGTTGTCGATTTCCTCGATTACCACTAAACTACCAACGGGTGCCGATAGCATAGCTGCTGCGATCGCCAACACCCGCAAGGTGCCATCAGATAACAATGCCGCCTCACAATAGCGACGGGTATTGCCAAATGTTTCTGCTAATTGCACCATGACTTCATCCCGTGGGCCGAAAAGGAAATCTAGCCCATCTATAGCCTGTTCTGGTAAGCTCTGGATAAAGTTGAGAATTGCCTGTTGATTTTCGGCTTGGTTCTCCCACAAGCGATACAAAACGCTGGAAAGATTGGTGCCATCTTCTTGTAATCGCTTATCAGATTTGAAGCTGTACTCGCGCATTCTGGCGGGGACGGGATCTAAAAATAGGATATTTTGTAAGACTTTTTGATATTCGCGGACGGTTTCAGGAATTATTTTTTGGGATTTGGGGTACTTTGCATCAAAATGGGCAGGGGTGTCTAATTGCACGAATATAGCCATCTGATCGCTGCACGTTACTCGTGGTTTGTTCTTCCCTTTTGTAAAGTTGTTATATGCCACACCAACATCAGTCCCTACTCCTTGAGAAGGCTGATCTAGGTCATATAGCGGTACTGGACTTGTCGAGCCAACGATTCGCTCACTAATAATGTGCAGTTCTCCGTCACGCACATTCAGGGTTATATCGAGTTGGTTCCAGTCTGGGTAGTCTAAACGGCAACCAATGGTAAAATTTGACTCTCCCCGATGGCACAAGTCATTTACTCGACCGCGTACAACGCGCTCTGCACTATTCACCGCATATTGAATGCTAGAGAGTTTTTGCCCTTGTGCTAGCCATGACAGAAAGCGCAAACCTTCAAGGGCGTTACTTTTGCCTGCGGCATTGGCTCCTATTAATACGGTTAGCGATCCAAGGGGTAAGCGGCTTGTGCTGTAACTTTTGAAGTTGGCGAGGGTAAATTCCGTTAGCATGGCGTTCATGTCATAATTCTCCTCTAAATGCTCGATGTTGGAGGGAGGCGAAGAGGGCATCGAGTTCTGACAGTGAGGCACGGTGTGCTGCTTTAAGTTTTTCTACAGCTTTGACGCGGTGGGCAAATTCTTTTTGAAGTTCAAGAGGGGGAAGGGTCACAGGAATTTGGCTAACAATTGTTTTATTTAAATTAGCCATTGTGACCCCTTGCGAAACTTTTTCCAGATATTTTTTTATTGATTGATTTGACAAAATAGAAAATAAGTAAATTGGATGTATTAATGCGTTCTTTTGTCGAATAAATAAGCTACCAGTTCCACAGAGCCATCCATGTTCATTTTGGGAGACAATTGCACAGCGCCCCATTTCTCCCCTTCTTCCTAAAATTACATCATCAGCTTCAAGATGATATTGACTAAGCTGTTGATGCTTTTCATAGGAAATTGAAAAAGATGTGTTAGGAAATATTTTTCCATCTTGAATATGCGTTGGATTGATCAATGGAATGCCATTATCTATGTAATCTTCTTCATGGAGTTGTGTGCCAAATGGACCAATTTGAATCCTTTCAGCACATTCATCCATATTTCTGACTTCCCAACCCTTCGGATTGCTCACTGGATCGCCGAACATTTCTAGAAAGATGGCTTGGATGAGGGTATCGAGTTGTGCGATCGCCTCCCGACGTTTAGACCTGAGTTCTTCCGCGCGATCGAGTACCTCTGCAATTCGGTGTTGTTCTTCTAATGTTGGTATGGGGATTTCTATATCTTGAAAACGTCCCTTTGGCAGAAGAGGCAAGGTTGTAGAAGCTCCTTGATGTCGAATCAGGGATTCAAGCGTTCGACAGTAATGAAATACGTATCGAGGAAAAACAATATCTTTGTCACATACCAAGGCATTAATCTGTTGATTAGTTGCTAATTCTGTTCCAGAAAAGCCAACTTTTCCGATCGTTGCACCAATACAGCAAACTAAAACAGCTTCAGCAGGTAAAAGCCTTGCTTGCTTTACTCCATCATCCGAAAGACTTTTAGGGCTTTGAGTAATTGACTCCACTCCACCTAATTCTGCTGGGCCTATAAATGGGATGGAACCTCCATAATACTCAGGATGGCTTGTTAATGGGGTTGTACCTGTAATAACCTCAGCCACTTCTTTGAAAGAACGAGTTGGCCATGAAGGGGGAAATTTATGTCTCATCCTAATATTTCCTCCAATTTCTCCATCCCCTGCTGAATCTCCGCCTCCAGCTTTGCCAAATTAGCGAGGATGTCTTTGGGTGCGCGATGTTCCACCTCTTCATGCACCACTTCCTTATAACGATTCAAACTAAGATCATACCCCTGAGTAGCAATATCAACCTTTGGTACACAGAAACTCTGAGCCGTGCGGAGTCGCTCTCGTTCTGTAGTATTCCGCAGTTGCCAACGACTCAACACATCCGGCAAATTATTCTTAGTATGTTCCTCTGCTGTTAACTGGGCAGTCGGTACAGCACCTAATTTGTCTTCAGAAAGCAAAGGCGCTCTTTTATCGTCCAAACTCCACCCATCAGCATCCAAATCGTAGAACCAAACAAAATCAGTTCCACCAGAGTTAGTTTTAGTAAATAGTAAAATCGCAGTAGAAACACCCGCGTAGGGCTTAAATACACCACCAGGCAGAGATATCACAGCATCAAGCTTCTGCTCCTCCACCAACAAGCGTCGCAATTCCTTATGAGCCTTAGAAGAACCAAAAAGTACACCATCCGGTACAATAACCGCAGCCCGTCCCCCAGGCTTGAGCAATCTTAAAAACAGAGCAACAAATAATAACTCAGTCTTCTTGGTTTTGACGATCGCCTGCAAGTCCTTAGCCGTATTCTCATAGTCCAACGACCCAGCAAAAGGCGGATTAGCCAGGACAAGGGTATAAGATTCTTCATCACCAGAATGTTCCTGTGCCAGCGAATCTTTGTAACGCACATCGGGGTTTTCTACACCATGCAAAAGCATATTCATACTGCCAATCCGCAGCATGGTATTGTCAAAATCGAACCCGTGAAACATCTGATGAAAATGTTGTTTCATCTTGGCATCGCGCAAAATTTCCGGGTAATGCGATCGCAGATATTCATTAGCAGCCACCAGAAAACCGCAAGTTCCACTAGCTGGATCACAAATCACATCGCCTGGGCTGGGTGCAGTCAGTTCCACCATCAACTGAATAATGTGGCGCGGTGTGCGAAACTGTCCGTTCTGTCCAGCGGAGGCAATTTTGCCCAACATATACTCGTAAAGATCGCCTTTAGTGTCCCTGTCTTCCATCGGTACACCATCGAGCAAATCCACCACCTTAGAAAGCAGGGCCGGTGTCGGAATTGTGAAGCGGGCATCTTTCATGTGGTGCGCGTAAGTCGAACCATCGCCTCCCAAAGTCCGCAGGAAAGGGAAAACATGATCGTTGACGACCTCAAACATCTCCTTCGGTGCAAAATTCTTGAACCTCGACCAACGCAAATCATCGTAGGAGCGTTTTTTGATATCTTCCCCTTCTGGGAAAATCCGGCGTTCCATTGGGCGCTTGAGCCGATTAGCTTTGTTTTCTTCCAGAGTATGTAAATCGTCGAGACGACGCAGAAACAGCAGATAAGTAATCTGCTCGATGACTTCGAGGGGATTGGAGATACCACCGGACCAGAAGGCATCCCAGATTTTATCTATTTTACTTTTGATTTCCCCAGATATCATATTGCGCTTTCTTGTCCCATAGATAATTCTAAAAATTAGGGCGATTATCAGTTTAGCTTGGATATGGTTTTGCTGGAAATATGCAGCCCAAATCTATCTGCTGCTTGTACTTCAGTTTGAAGGTTTGCGATCGAAGGCTTAGCTCGTCTATGCAAGTAATATTTGCAGGGGAAAGTTCCGACTAAACAGACAACCTTCGGAATTTACGATCGTTCACCAGCCAGCACTTGCCTCATCATCACTCAACCGCATTAGACAAACTCTCAAACCACCATACTAAGGTACGGACACGATCGAGCGCTGAAGCTAAGCGATCGTCATCGCCCATCCAATCGCCATACTCCCCATGCTCGCCCGCCCCCCACACAATGATGTACTCTAGCCCCGGATCGATCTGCACGCCAAACCCACCGCTAGAGAAGTTAAATATGGCGTAAAGGTGGTTTGGCTGAACACACCATCGCAAGAAAGCGACGCTTGTCGCCAATGCTGGGAATTCGTTGAACATTTCAGCGAAGAAGCGTTGACTGAATTCAGGGGCGTCGGCTAAAGCAATGTCTTGTGGCTGGCTATTCCACTGGCCCTCTGTCTCACGGCCACAGCGAGGATGGTGTTCTGGAAACTTGTCCATATCTCGTAACTGTAGGGGAAAAAGAAACCCGGCCTTGCTTAATCAGGGTATGAAAAAAATAACTTGAAAATCCCGAAGTTTTGTGAATACTGGTTTCTCTGACTTGCATATTTAGCCCTTCATACCCTAAATCAGCAACGCCCTTTACCTTTGGCTTCAAATCAATTCTACAGTTTCACGCTTGCATCGCCCACCGTCTCGGGCTATAGCTGTGCTGACATAACGCATCTCAAGAGCTAATCTCAAAGTTAGTTCTTTACCGCAATTGCTCATGGGTAGCCAATCTACAGCCAAAACTATCTTTCTGGTCGCCTCTATGGTGGGCTGGCTTATCGTTGGTGCATCTTTGATGTATCTTTTTCCGGTCGTCGCAGATTGGTTAATATCCTCCGATCGCACCCATCTATGGATGCAGACCCTCAGCCGTAGCGGTTACAATCCTATGCTGGCTTGGGTAGGAGGAGGCATCACTCTGGTTATTACCGTGTCGGGGTATATCCTCTGGCATCAGAGGTTTGAAGGCAAGATTTAGAGCGATGGTCACAGATCGATTTTGGAGCGATCGAGTTCTGAGTTCAAAGAAGTGTGGGAGGTCTTTGCGGTGAAGCGTAAAAAAAGCCTCCCAAGACGACTATCAGAATTTTAGATATTTATGAGTGCTGGTTTGATATACAGTGCTTACTTTTTGGAAAACAGCGAGTGCTATATTTCTGAAAGTTTGGGCTGCTGTAAAGCAAGATAGTAGTAATGAATCTGAATTGACAACACTTAGTAAATTCTCAGTAATTTAGCCTTGAAGTTTCTGCTAGATTGCCTTTAGCTCTTAATAAGAGCATGGATAGTAGAGATTGAAAACTTAACTTTTATTTACAATATGCTTTCTATTTTATCTACTTTACGTCAAGTCTCTTCTCATTTGCAAGAGCGCTTGATTCAACCCCTCGCTGTGAATCCAGCCTACGAAGCCACCGTAAATCATTTTGCCATCGCGATCGGCTAAAAAAATGTGATCGACGCCGAGGGGGTTTTTCCAAGCCCTAACCGCTGTCCCATCCCTAAGTCTGATAATCGGATTGGAACTGTTAAAATCCCTGTGGTGTGCTGGTGTCATCCCTGGGACAGCTTCTAAAATGGCGCGAGCCTCCCTAGTAACATCTGAAATGTTGGCAGCGCTGGCTGTTGAACAGCCACATCCATCTGTCACAGTTTGCTTGAGCCTTTCTTTGATATCGCCATCAAACAATGATAATTGCTCAATCTCATCTAAAAGTTTCCCGTGTGGCTCAGATAAGCGCCTTTGGCAATAAATTGCTGTCAGCAAGTCCTCTAACCCTAATTTTGTCAGAGCATCTGCAATCAATCCTGTCAAACCTAGTACGGCCATGCCTCCGAGCATTCCTGCCGGACCACCTAGAAATGCTAGAGCTGCTGTGATTGCAGCCGCTCCTGTTAAACCTGTCGCAGCCATCGTTACTACCAGGATGATACCTGGTAAACCCAAAGCAGCTACTTTCTTGACGACTTCATCCATTTTACCAACCTTCGCTGTTGCTTTCTTTCCTCTACCAACCAGTTGCCAGCACGAAAAACCTGTTAGCGCAACAAGTTATTTATTATATCCTGACCTTGCCCTAGCAGTTTCGAGTCGTAGATGGGGGAAATTAGATTATCCTGATGGAGCTGTAGCGGTTCCAAGTCATAGATCAGAAATTTGAGTTTCCGCGCCTAGATTTTTAGTGGTACACCCGCCCTGTCACGGCAGAAATTGTAGAATTAGGTGCTGAGTGTTGTCACAGGTTTTGACAATAGACGGGGTTGCAAGCTTAACAAACCCTCAATCTGCACCTGAAAATTCTCACGGGTTGGGTCGAATTCAGCTCACGTCCCCGTCGGGAAATTTCTCGCTCAAACTCTGATTGAAATAATACTGACACCAAAATTCTGCGACTTCCAACAACTTAGGTACAGATTCAGCAACGATACCCGAACCCGACTGCAATCCATAGCCTTCTACATATTCTCTAGCTAGTTTGTAAGTCCAATAGGGAAAATCTGTCTCTACGAAACACCGCAGTGCATACTCTAGCTTGAGTAAATCTCCGCTGCGGACAAAGCGCACCGTTGCCCACCTAAAATTACGGTAGTCATCCCCTTGCAAGCCATCAATGTCTCTCAATAAGTTTCTGAGAGATTGCCTGCTTTCGTAACTAGGATTTTCTAAGTAACTTTGCATCTGTGTGATTGCCTCATCCACTAACTGTTGTTGCTGTTCCCATTCTTCATCTGTGAAATGTTCTGGACAAATTGCCTGATTTATCTGCTGCTGCACCAGTCGAGCAATGTAGAGCGCAAACTTTTGGGCAGCAACTTCATCGGTGCACAAACTTTTGATACTCGTCAGCCTGGTTATCGGTATGGCAAGTCGAGCTTTTTCAACTTCCTTAGAGGCTTGAATCCACTTTTGGATTTTCTTAGCGGTAGCACGTTGTTGGTTGTTTTGTTTCATGCTCAATTGCCGACGCTTAATATCCTGATTGAAGCAACGCTCCAGAGAGCAAATCTGTTAGTTTGAGTGTAACAGCCCACTGGTTTAAGTAAGCGAGATCGAGTCGTTCCCCTTGCACCTTCAAAACTCCCAACACATCCCTCCACTGCTTTTGGGAACCGCCAGGAATTAGTTTATACCAACTGAGTTTTTGCAGGACGATATCTTCGGGCGAGTAGATGTAGATTCCCTGCTCTGTTAAACCGCTAACAGGGTAAAGTTGACGACGACTCATCACCAAAGCTGAAAAAGGGTCATCGCTGCTCATCACAAAAATGTCTGCTTTCTCCATAGAAGGCAAATATATAACATTGAACGATGATTCGCGGGGTGCTGTTTTTGACTTAGCGATTGCTTCAGTCACAGCCGACTCGCTGATGTAAAACTCACCTGACATGGCATCAATTAGTTTCTGTGCTGTTCGCGATTCCAGGTCAATCACTAAGTCCAAATCTTGCGTAGATCTGTTTTCTCCCAACAGCGAACTTGCCACCGAACCTCCCACCACATAGGGAATATTCAGCGGTAGCAAGATCCTGGCTATTTTTTGCGCTAATTCGATCGGATCTGCAATCCCCAGTTCACCCCAATCTTTACTGTCTGATAAAACTGCTATCCACTCAGCGCCCAAGCACCTTTTAATAAATTCTTGCCGAACTTTGGCCTCAGTAGCATTGGGATACTGGTTCTTTATTCCAGATATTGCCAACCTTCGCACCGCTTGATTGAAAGCGCAAGTCCGCTGTACTTTTTGTTGGGGCGTTAACTGTCGCAATAGCTGAAACATCAGCACATCCGCCTCAATACTGGTATCGATAGATTGTGGCTTGTATCCTGACTTGACTGTGACTGTTGGCATTGGTGGCATGATGCAATCTTGCTCCCAGGCATAGATTTCAAAATTATATTACAGAATCCAAGTTTTTCAGACCGCTTTATAAAAATAATATTTTTCCTTAATTATAATGAAATTTTAACCATGAAAAGACTTGCTATAATGATGTCCAAAGCAAAGGCAATAGTTACCAGAGCTACTAACCATGTGGCAAGGTTTAGACGTTGTAAGGTTTAATTATCCAACGACCAATTCTGATTAAGACTTTTTTAAACAACTGTTCTTGAGAGATATGATGATATGGACTTAAATCAAACGTCTGGCAATCACCGATGGCGAGGGCGACTAATAAAAGCTGGAGGGGGTATTCTACTAATCTTCGGCACAGGTTTAAGCGTTTTTACCTGGAAACTCTTCTCGCCACCTTCTGTTGACCGACTACCACTTCCCAAAACTTTAGTTTCTCTAGAATCACCCGAAGGGCGACAGCTACTGAACCAGAGCAACAGCAAACAGGATTTTCAACCGCTTAGCACCCACATTGAAACTCAAAAACGTCCAGCATATTGTGGTGTGGCTAGCAGTGTGACGGTTCTGAATGCACTCGGCAGCAAAAAACAGGGATATCGCACCCTAACCCAAGACACCTTTTTTGACGGTCAAACCCAGAATATCCGTTCTTCTTATGCCGTCACTTTTTCGGGGATGACTCTGGATGAATTAGCTGCCTTACTCAGAAGTCACAACGTCAAAGTTGAGGTCTACTATGCGTCGGAGACAACACTTAACCAATTTCGTACCCAAGCTAAAGCCAATCTTGCCCGTTCCGGCGACTATATAATTGTGAACTACCAACGCTCGGTTTTGGGTCAGGGTAAAAGTGGGCATATTTCCCCCCTTGCTGCCTATCACGAACAAAGCGATCGGTTTCTGATTGAAGACGTAGCCAGTTATAAATATCCGCCTGTATGGACTTCTACTGAGAATCTTTGGAAAGCAATGAATACTACTGATTCAACTTCCAAAAAGACACGGGGCTATCTAGTTGTGCGCCAGTAAAATAGAGAGTTAGGAATTGCATAGCGGGGCTTCAATCACTTACTCAAAAATGGCAAGAATGCGGGTGCGACCAAAAGGAATTGGAACATTATGCTATCTTTGATTTGAACTTTATCAGTTTTAAAAAGCATTATGTCTAAACTTTTTGCCATTGTTGTAGCAACCATTCCAGAGTATTACGACTACAAAATCGCTCATCCAGAACACGACCAAAATCAGGTAGCTTGGTTTCGCGAGCAACAGGAAAAAGGAATACTACTGTGCTGTGGCCCGTTTTTCCCCCATGATGGAACGGGGCTTTGGGTGATTCAGGCAGAAAGTGTGGAAGAGGCTCAAACAATTGTTAACAGCAGCCCCCGTGCGCGGGATGGTATGTTAGCAGAATCTACCAGAGTAGTGGAGTGGCAGGTGCATATTGGGCGTGAGCGTTTTGAGGATAGTAAATAGGCAGGGGCTATTTTGGCAGCGGGATAAACTCTGTCTCTTGAGGAACCTGACCAAAGCGTCCCTCTCTCCAATCGAGTTTGGCTTGCTCAATGCGCGAGTGCCGGCTCGAAACAAAATTCCACCACTTATGCCGCTCGCCGACAGGTTCACCGCCAATCACAATACAGCGAGCCTTGCCTGAAGCAGAAATGTTTACTTCAGTGCCGGAAGTGAGAAGTGCCAACCGATGTTGTTCCAAAGGCACTCCATGAATAAGAAGTCCCTCTGCTACGCTGTAAAGCGCTTGTTCGCTGTAATGACTCGTACCTTCGATATTACGATCAAAAACTTAGTTAAGATTTTGGAAGAGTAGGCGATCGCTAAAACTAGGAAGTAGAGTGATAGCTTGGCGGATTAGGGTACTGATGGAGGTAATTGCGGGGTTGACTGTGGGTGACTTAACTCGATTGAAACTCCTAGTTTCTCAGAAAGTTCCAGAACATTATTGCTAAAGTCAGCCGCTCCAGCTAAAACTCCAGCACTCATCGTAGCAAATGCCAGCAGGGCAACTAAGCGGGTTTTAATTCTCTGGGGTTTTCGCTTGTCAGGAGTATTGATGTCCTCTTGCAAGTCATCCAGATGAACTAATGCTTCTTCACGTTCGGCTTCGGGGAATTCTTGAGCCATATCGCGGAGAGAATTGATTACCCTAGTAATTTCATCAACATTCTGTCCAATATTTTGGGAAAAGCTGGAAACACTACCACTGCCACTCTGAATAAAACCAATACTAGAATTGGGAGCCTGGATGGTGGTTTCGTTAGTAACAGATTCATTTTGATTGTGAGTCATATTAACATTGCTTCCTATGATTATGGTACCTTTATTATTATTACCTATGTATAGACCAGAGTGTATCCGGATTTGTTTATAAATTTCTTCTTCTAGAATGTTAGTATCAGAACGCAATATGGACAAAGCTTGTAAAAGCATCTGCATATTGTGTTTATTAGATGCTCCAATATCAGATTGCCTAGCAAGTTGAGCTTGCAGGTGCTGAGTGACTGTATGAACATTGTCGCAGGTAGTTTGGAGCCATTCTACACATTTCTGGGGATTATCACAGATTTGTTCACACTCATTCCATATTAACTGAAAAGTTTGAGCGATGGCTCTTTTTAGGGCAAAGAAGAGGAGAGCGGCTCGCGCACTATCCTGTACGGAGTTAGAAAATTCAATACAGTGTTCCAATAATGCTTGCTCGATTGATCGTTCTAATTGAGTTAATCCCAAAGTTTGGGCAAGAGTGGGTTTAATGCTACAAAGCCATTTGGCTAAAGCAAGGTCATCAACAGTCATAGCCTTGACTAAAGGCAAAGTTCTTGCTCTCCAATTCACTGAGAGGATGCTTGCAGCATAAGCACTGAGCAAAAATGTCCAATGATCACTCTGGATTAATCGTTGTTCTCCTTGGGTGAGGATATCTCGCAACCATTTTGAATGATCGGGCTGACTTTTGTAGTAGTGGCTAATGCCTAAAGTAATACCAAGCAATTCTGTAGGACGATAGAAAAACGATGTCCGATCTGCGGGAAAATGGTTCCGACCAGATAATCTAGTTAATCCATTGGCCCAGCTTTCGAGAAAATCTTCACTAAATTGTCTGCCACAGGCAAGACTATAGCCTACGGCTGCCAGAACAGGTGCTTCACTAAAGCGTTTGGGTGAGAGTTTTGTTATGTCTATATCGTTGGCTACTTCAAAGGAAATATCACTGTTTGTTTGATGAAAAACATAGTTAGCAAAACCGCTTTCTGGTGATTCACTGTGATAGTTCGCCTGTAAATACTGTGCAATGCTTTCTAACTGAGAATTGAAACAGTTCCTAATTACATCTATCATAGGAACCATTTACTTGCACGAAGTTTGATATTGAGCATTGCAGGCGACCATCCCCGAACATTCTTTAGGCGAGCGAGTAACCCGGCAATTAGTTCAGAGTAATAGATGGTTACAGGATCGGATGCGGGTAATAATGATTTCCAAGACAACGAAGTAAACTTCAGCACTTGTTCGCTGAGATAGGTCAGGTCGCGGTAAGTCGATTGAGGATGAAGATTAATGAGTAACGGGGTCGGTAGAGGTGTGCTGGATCGTTTAATCAGCTTCGATCCATTTGTACTCAGCAAGCGAGTGTAGCGCCCAAGTTGCAGAATAGTACCTCGTTCTGGTGCATAAATACCTTTGCGTTCGCCTTCTTTTACGTTAACACCCTGTTGAGATTTATCGAGCATTGTGAATGGGTGATCGTGGGAGATCGTTAAAAACGCGAATTCAACATTTTGTTCGTTACCGACTTGAGCGACACACTCAGCAATAATATTAGCAACGTCAACATCTTTAAGTGGTCTCGCAGCGTGAAATACCAGTCTTACCGTATCATCTGGTTGCCAGCCGTTGCGATTCTTTATTTCCTGCAAGATTGAGAGAGTGGAATTCCTTAATATACTAGGATATTCATCATAAGTACAGTCTTTAGACAAATTCCCCAAAAGGTAATTACCATCTCCTCGAAACACTGTGGTAATTCCCACAAATCGCTGTTGTTCCGTAAATCTACTACCTGATAATTCGCAAGTGCCAACACCAATAACCAGTTCATCATGAATAGTCAGATCGTGATCTACAGTCCAAGGTACACCATTCATTTTGGCATAAAGTGCAACCGTCAAATTTTGTAAAGTGTATTGCAGCTCATTTTTCGATTGATTAATTGTGGCTAAACGAACCTCTTGAACGGGAATACCTGCCATTAATAGAAGTGATTTGGAGTGGAGGTAGGGATTCTCGGAATCTGGTAGCCGTGTATGGTTATCCAGAAGCACCACCATTGCGGCATCAGGCATAATCTCTCGACTAGCTAAAGTTCCTTCAATTGTTTCCCTATAAACAATGGCGGCTGGATTGTGTGTATTTTTCAACCACGGAAGGGGTTCTAATGTAAATTTTGGGTTAACAAGACCAAATATTTTTGCCAATCCACCAGTGTACCGGGATGTTTCTTGCCACTCTACATTTCCATCCTCATCAATTTTTTTCTTCTTAATGCTGATACCGTCACGTAAGGTAACGAGAAATTTTTCAACTGCACCTTGTGCTGTATCTGGGAAAAAGACAATTATTTCTGGAGTCTTCTTAGAAAAAGTTTGACGGCTGAATGGTCCATATTGATCGATGCCAAGCCAAGCATAAGGTGATCTTTTAGTCCGTGCTGCATCAAAGCAATACTCAACTGATGATGCTGTAATTACAGACTGATATTCTTTCGTATTTATCGCTGCAATGCGCTCGCCAATTTTTCCCTGCAAATCTGGTGCGATATTCAAAGGGGAGTGATGGGCTAAAAACTCGTGCATTTTAGTAAGAGTGGTATCAACCGCAGGACCAATCAATAACTTACTCTCCTCGTTACTAAGCGCCGATTCAAAATTTTTGTACTTGTCGCCCAATATTGCTTTCAGACAACTACTAAACGAAGCTTTAGAGCCTTCTAGCCAAACTTCTTCCTCATGAATAGAGTCTATTTTGTCAAAGAATTCAGAAAGAGAAACAATTTTGTCTGAAAGCCGCTCAATGCGCCCAACTAAGCGTCGCTGACCAGGAGTACATTGACGGCGAACGACATATAAGTCTCGAAGCTCAACACCCTCATTTTGAAGTGTGCTTAGGGATGCCTGAATTTGCCAATTAGTTTTGAGGCGAAGAAATAATCCAATATCACTTTCGTCATTATGGAGTTCAACAATCTTGGATTCGAGGATATACTTGGGAAAGATTTTGAAACAAGAAATAAGTTTAGGTAAATCTGGAATACTGTTGCTAACGGTGCTGATAATTTCTTTTTTTTGAGCAAGGAAAGTAAACGGTTTGCGCTTTAAAGGATTATATTGTGAGAAAATATCTGGTAGTAAATAGCTTATCCTACTGGTTAGAAGTTGTAAATGTTCGTTACAGTTCAAATCCTCCAGTTGACCAAAGGGCTTATAGGGATTGGCGAGTTTGGGAATACCGTACAGTTTGCCTTTTCGCCAGTGAAAAAACCACTCATCTCCCTGTAATTCTATAAAACTCTTTAATTCCTGGCTATCCGGTAGGTTTTGCACATATGCTTTGAAGGTTTGTGCAGAGAGTTCTACCTTAAAACCGTTGAGCTTAATATCCAATTTACTCATAAATATACTTATACTCAAATAAACTTTTTATGATTTGTATTATAGGTAATTACTCAATAATATGAACGTGATAAAACTGGCATTATTGGAAATAATATTATATTTCAAGGATGTAATTTTATACTATAAAATGAGTCTTGTATATTATTTTAGCGTTGAAAACTTATAGGTATCCTACATAAATAAAGTAGTGATTACCGTACTTGCCTCTACTGCGATCATCTATAGTTGTAGTAATGCACCTAGTCTAAGCTGAAATAATTTATAGCTGCAGTGTAAGCTCATCTAATTTGGTATAAATTGTATTTAGCAAAAAGGGCAAGATATAAAGGAACATCCTGTCAATAGCGGTTCTTTTGAACCCATTTGAGATATTTTGACGATGGACAGACAACGGGCGATGGACAGATAACGGGCGATGGACAGATAACGGGCGATAGACTCGCAGCCTCAAAGATGTCAAATGGGTTCTATACAAATAGCTATCTCTAGAGAGTTATAGCAGTGACTTGTTTAAACCCACATTCCGCAGGTCTTTAAATAGAATTGATGGTTATAAAATTTAAAAATTCAAGCCTGAAGAGATTACT
>NZ_JAUBTR010000107.1:0-15595 GCF_036705045.1 Microcoleus sp. BR0-C5 | reverse complement strand
ACCCAGTAATCTCTTCAGGCTTGAATTTTTAAATTTTATAACCATCAATTCTATTTAAAGACCTGCGGAATGTGGGCATCAACTCAGAGGGGGCGCGCTACTATCGTGATCTGAATTATCAGGGAGCGGAATGAATTCAGTTTCACCGGGAACCGCCGGAAAGCGGCGGTCTTGCCAATCTCGTTTTGCCTGCTCGATACGCGCTGAGCGGCTCGACACAAAGTTCCAGTACTTTGTGCGATCGCCCACTGGTGCCCCGCCGATAATCATTGCTTTTGCCTCAGCCCCCGCACTGATATTTACTGATTCATCCGGCGCTAAAACGGCTAGACAATATGGCTCTAAAGGCTTTCCATTTACGAATAGGCCGGATGTGACGCTATAAACTGCCCTTTCTAAACCTTCTATTGGCGCTAGCTGAAATTCACTACCCTCCGTGAAAACGAGCGCTAGGTAAAGAGTAGCAGAGTAGGTTTTAACTGGTGATTGGTGAGACTGGTAGCTACCGGCGATCAAGGTCGCACTGGTGCCTGTTTGAGTCCACCTCGGTAAATCAGTCGCCGGATAATGTGAAAAGCTGGGTTCAACTTCTTCAGCGGTTTCGGGGAGGGCAATCCAGGTCTGAATGCCGTGAAGAGTAGATTCTTTCTCTCTAAAGCTCTCGGGCGATCGCTCAGAATGAACAATACCTTTGCCCGCTGTCATCCAGTTCACCTCGCCCGGGAAAATCTCTTGTACTGTACCTAGACTATCTCTATGCAGAAGGCTTCCTTCAAACAAATAGGTAACCGTCGCTAAATTGATGTGTGGATGGGGTCTAACATCGACGCCTTTTCCAGCCGGGAAAATAGCTGGGCCTAAGTGATCAAAGAAGATGAAAGATCCAACCATTTTTAGAGTTTCACTCGGTAAGATGCGCTGTACGCTAAACCCACCTAAGTCGTGCTTTTCAGGCGTGATTAATTGCTGAATACTCATTTTTGTAAGATCCCTTCTTAGTTGACGTTGTGGACGAAGATACAACCTTAGTTATGTTTCTGCTTCAGATTCTTGCCTAACTCAACTTCAATGTAATGAGTTCCAAGACTCGATTTCTTTCAGATTCTTAGGACAACCTTTCAGATTCTTATAGTGCTAGCGAATCTGCTTGGGGGTCTTTCCCGTAAATCGCTTGAAGTGCTGCGTCAAATGGCTTTGACTGGAGAAGCCTACTTTTAGGGCAATTTCTGCGATCGCCAAATCTGTTTTCAATAGCATCAACTTTGCCTGTTCCACGCGCTGTTGAATCACGTACTGACGAGGAGAAATTTCCATTGTTTGCTTAAACAAACTCGCAAAGTAAGTCGGGCTAATATTGATCACTTCTGCAAGCTCAGTCAGTGACAAATCTCGATCAAGGTGAGTACGAATATAGCCAAGTACTGGCTGTAGTCGGGTATGCGTTAAGCCTTTGTGCTTGGCTTCAATGGTTGGCGTTGTAATTGTTAGCATGGTTCAAAGATTGACAATTTGCTCAACAAAACAGACAAAAGCTAGTCATCGCGTATTCGATCACTGCAAAATATTGCATTGCCGATCGACTACTGCGCTACATACCCGCCATCTACCATCAACGTTTCACCTGTTACAAACGATGCCAGATCAGATGATAAAAACAGGACTGCATTTGCAACTTCAAGAGGTGTTCCAATTCGTCCGATCGGGTGAAGTCCTGCCATGTAAGCTTTGGCTGCATCCTGCCCACCTGTAGCTGCTTCAAACATATCTGTTTCGATTACTGCTGGTGCCACGACATTGATGCGAATACTCGCTTTGGCATATTGGAGCGCAGTAGCTTTTGTTAAGCCTACTACCGCATGTTTACTCGCGGTGTAGAGGGGTACGTTAGGAAGTGCAACTACTCCATTCGCAGATGCCGTATTGACGATCGAACCACTTCCCTGTTTCAACATCTGAGCGATTTCATATTTCATCGACAACCAAACGCCTTTGACATTGACGCTCATAATGCCATCGTATTCAGCTTCTGTTTGCTCAATCAATGAGGGATTTTCGCCGACCGTTCCTGCATTATTAAAGGCAATATCTAACCGACCAAAAACGCCAACCGCTTTATCAACCATTGCTTTAACATCGGCTTCTTTTGTGACATCGGCTTGCACAAAAATAGCCTCTCCGCCAGCATCCTGAATCAATCGAACCGTTTTTTCACCTTCATCAATTCGACGACCCACAACAACCACTTTTGCCTTTTGTTGGGCGTAAGCGATCGCCGTTGCTCTGCCAATTCCGGATGTGCCTCCAGTGACTAACGCCACTTTATCTTGCAGTATCATTCTATTTCTCCTGTTTTAATTTCATCAGTTTGTCTCAGCAACTCAGTGACTTCTTGCGCGATCGCAATCAGGGCATGATTAACTGAAGAGTCGTGAAGAGAATCAACATGATGTGTACCTTCATTCCCAGAATCATTCTTGCCCTGTACTAGTAAACGTGTCATAGAATTATCCTCAATAAAATACTGATTTGTAATTGACTCAATCAATAAGCAGGAATTCAGTTATTGGCATGGTAATTGTTGGCATGGTTCAAAAAGCGGCAGTTTTGTTCGGCAAACAGGCAATATCTAGCTATCAAATTTTGATGGCTTACAGCACTTACAGGCAAGTCAGATATGAATTGGGAGCAAAGATTGGGGAACTTAATGACTTGCAGCAATTATGGCTGCCATCAACTCCGTCGTGTTCCAATGCCCGGTATACCGAATTCCATTGACAAACAGGGCTGGGGTAGTCGTCACTCCACTCTGTATTCCGCCTTCGATATCTTCATTGATACGATCGACATGCACTTGTTTAGACAACTCTTTGAGAAATTGAGGAATGTCAAGCCCTAAATCATTGGCGTACTCGACAAGATAACCGTTCTCCAACCTTTGTTGATGGGCAAATAAAGTATCGTGCATTAACCAAAACTGTCCTTGGGCAGCGGCTGCTTCGGCTGCTTGGGCTGCCCGTTGAGCATTAGGATGAATCTGTGTTTGCGGAAAATGGCGGAAGATAAAGCATAAATAATCCTCTCCAAAGGAAGCACGAAGCTCCCGTTTGCTCCCTTTAATCAGCTTGTAAACGTCTGCACTTCTGGGGTCTTGATAGTCTCCATACATCACCAGTACTACCTTGGCACTCAGCAAACCCTGCATCCGATCTTGGGTTGAAGGCGGGACAAGTAAGAAACTGTGGCTGCGATCGTCGTTCATTTTTCTACATTTGCAGCAAGCATGGAACCTTGCAATTAACTTGCTCAATCCATTGACTGCATCTTTGTTTGCATACATTCAATGTAGGAGATCGCTTTCAAGTCGTCGTCTATAGCGAGTTAAAACTTTTACAGTACAGATTGATAGAGTAACTATGCGACCGCAAAGTAGAAGGCTGGTTATAACTCAAGTTAGAATCCGAATTCAATCGAAGGTACAGCCTATAAACAAACAATGCCGTGTTTAACGGCAACAATCACAACTTGGGTGCGATCGCTGACATCTAACTTATTCAAAATCCGATTGACATGGGATTTAACAGTACCTTCACCGATGCTCAAAGCAGCCGCAATATCAGCCTTACTCATCCCCTGTGCTAGTGAACGGAGTACCGCCAGTTCTCGTTCACTCAGTTCTGGATTGCTCATTCGCTGTATCATACAACGGATACGAAAATGGCTAACTCATAACTTGAAGAACAGAAATTTCATCGAGCTAAAAACTTTAGATGAAAGTTCTAGGATACGCTTAGTTGATCAAGGTTGTTTGCACATCTTCATGAGCCGCCCATTGCGGCTCCGCATGATGGGTGGGGCTAATCGGGTAGAGGCAGGAGAAACACCTGCCTCTACCCGATTAGCCTGCTTGCTAGAGTGTTACGGACACTCTTATCGGGAATGCGGGGCGATGAACTGATAATCAACTTCTCGCCTTCACTTTTTTTATTTTGTGCGTGCGCGTTACAATTAGGTGCTTTTACACAGATGCCACTTGCCGATCGAGCTTGGTCTCTCGTCCATCTCGTTGCACAGATTGAGCTTTGTCATAGCTCTCCATCAGAACGCGGTAAATCGGCATGAGGTCAACCATGACAGTGGCAAACTCCATTGCGTCCGGACGGTTCCACGTGTTCATGAGTTCGCCGATTACTGCGTAAGTGTCGATGGGCATGGCTCCCGCCTGGGCGACGCGGGCCAGAGTGAGGTCGGTCGCCATCTGGCTCCAGTTGCCGGAAGCATCAATGATCGTGAAGACCTTGTAACCAGCGGCCAGTGCGCTCAGGGTCGGAAACGCCATGCACACACTGGTGAGAGTTCCGGCGATGAGGAGAGTCCGTCGCCCGGTCTTCTCGATAGCATCTACCCAAGCTGGGTTATCCCAGGCGTTAATCTGGCCTGTGCGCGGAATGTAAACCGCATCAGGATTGTGCTGGTGGATTTCGGGAATCAGGGGCCCATTGGGCCCATCGGGCACCGAAGCAGTTGTGAAGGTCGGAATCTTGGCGAGTCGGGAAATCTTGGCGAGCGCCGTGACATTGGAGCGGAGGGCAGGGAGTTCGATGTCACGCACAAGTTGGAAGAGTCCGCTCTGATGATCGATCAGCAGCAGCACGGCGTCGTTGGGATCGATCATTGTGTTGATGGTGTTGCTCATGGGTTTGTCTCCTTTTTTATTTAAATTCAGTCGATGTCATTCTTTCCTAGCTATCTGAAGTGTTGCCAGCTCTAATACTTAGGTTCTTTCAGAATAAGTTCAATATAGGAGATCGCCTTCAAGCTGTCGTCTATAACAAGTTAAATTTTTTACAGTGCAAATTGATAGAGTAACCATGCCATCGCGGAGTAGAAGGCTGGCTCTAACTTAAGTTAGAATCCGAATTTGATCGAAAGTACATCCTACAAACTTACAATGCCGCGCTTAACGGCAACAATCACAGCTTGGGTGCGATCGCTCACATCTAACTTATTCAAAATCCGATTAACATGGGATTTAACAGTACCTTCACCAATACTCAAAGCAGTCGCAATATCCGCATTACTCATTCCCTGCGCCAGTGAGCGGAGTACTTCTAGTTCTCTTTCACTCAGTTCTGGATTGCTGAGACGCTGTGCCAACTTTGCTCCCACATCGGGCGGAATATACTGGTGCCCCCGATGAACGGTACGAATCGCATTCAGAAGCTCGTCAGGTTCAGTTTCTTTCAACAGATATCCTTTTGCGCCTGCCTGCAATCCCCGATAAACATCTTCGTCACTATCATACGTGGTCAGTATAATAATCCGAGCAGATTTAGCAGTCGCACAAATTGCACCGATGGCGGCAACTCCTGCCATTTCAGGCATTCGCAGATCCATAAGTGTGACATCCGGTTGGTGTTCCCCAAATAGAGTGATCGCCTGTTCCCCATTTTCGGCTTGGGCAATCACGCTCATATCTGGATCACGGTTAATAATCGTGGCTAATCCTTGCCGAAAAATGGCATGATCGTCCGCAATTAGAACTCGAATGGTTGTGGCTTGGCTCATCGTGATGTTACTCCCGATTGACGGTGACGATAATCTCTGTTCCTTGTCCAGGTTGACTCCTAATCGTGAGTTGTGCGCCGATGCGCTCTGCGCGTTCGCTCATGCCTAGTAAGCCAAAACCCTCAGAGGATGGAATACTCCCAACTCCAAAGCCTTGTCCATTGTCTCTCACGCGCAAGCAAACCTGATCGCGATCGTAGACTAGCTCCACTCGAATTTCGTCAGCATTGGCGTGTCTGATTGCATTGGTTAAGGCTTCCTGCCCCATCCTTAGTAGGTTATTCTCGACTTCAGTCGGTAGAGAATACACCGTACCCTCAAGCTCATAGTATAAAGTGGTATCCATTGCGGCAGTTCTGATTTGAGCGACGAGACGATGTAGAGCGCTCTGTAAACTGCCTTCCTCCAAAAGCTGAGGACGGAGCGCGACGACCGATCGCCGCGCTTCAACCAGTCCAGTTCGCGCCAATTCTTTGATCAGGTCTAGGTGTGCCCCAGTTGCTTCTACATCATCCGTTAGCACCTGTTTTGCCGCTCCCACCTGAGCCAGAATGCCTGTAAACGACTGAGCGAGTGTATCGTGAATCTCGCGTGCCATGCGGTTGCGTTCTTCCAAAATTGAAGCTGCTTCAGCCCGTTTGCAATCGTCGATATCCATATAAACTCCCAACGCTCGGATGGGTTCACCGGATTCATCCCAGGCAACAATTTTGCCGACAGAAAGAATCCATTTCCACTGACCATTCCGGGTACGCAGGCGATACTCTGCTCGATAGTTCGGGGCTTCTCCAGTAATAAAACCACTGTAAACTGCAACCATTGATTCTCTGTCATCAGGATGCAAACTCTCAACCCACCTAATTTTGGTCTCGTGAAATGTTGCCGGATCGTAGCCCAGCATTAGAGCGTATTCTGGGTTAACCACGATTTCTTCAGTTTTGAGATTCATATCGTAGAGTCCCTGATTTGAAGCGGTTAATGCTAGGCGTAGTCGTTCTTCACTCATCTGTAGGGCGGCTTCTGCTTGTTTGCGATCGCTAATATCTACAACCACCCCTTCGATGTATCCATCGTCTGCATTCAGATAAAGAGAGAAAAGCCCCCAAAACAATGTCCCATCTCGTTTTCGCATCTGGGCTTCAAAGCTTCGCACTTCCCAATCCCGCTTCAGCAACTCAATGAGGTGTTGGTGATCGCTGGGATCTGCATAATAGCCTATGACGTGTTCAAGCCCAATGATCTCCTCTGGTGAATCAAAGCCAAACAGGTTGGCATGGCGTTGATTGGCATCGAGAAGTAATCCATCCGAGAGGCGGACTCGGTAGATACCAACCTGCGAGTTTTCAAAGATATTGCGGAACTTGACCTCACTGCGTTGTAATGCCTCTTCTGCTTGCCTACGCTGGGTGGTGTCATTGCCAACCGATAAGATTTCAACGACATCTCCCTGCTCATTGAAGATGGCTTGATTCGACCAGGCCATCCAAACTCGCCGACCGTCTCGACACAGGTTTTCACTCTCGCCTTGCGGGTACGATTGAGGATTACGAAGTAAATCGTGGACAAAGGGCTTGACATCCCGCCCAGAGGTTTCGATGTCTGGAATGATGGTTTCAAATAAGGTTCGCCCTACAATCTGATGTTCTTCATAGCCCAAGAGTTTCACCCCATAATCGTTGATGTATCGAATTCGTCCTTGCGTGTCATAGCAAATGATGACTGAATTCGCGGTTTGTAGCAGGTTGCGGTAATTGGCCTCACTTTGTCGTAACGCAGCAGTTCGTTCTGCAACCTGTTGCTCTAAAGTGCAGTTGTAGTCGGCTAGGAGTTTCTCGGCTTGTTTACGCTCTGTAATGTCCTGAAAGGTAGCGATCGCATAAGTGATATTGCCCTGTTGATCAAAAACTGGTGTTCCCCGTGCCTCAATTATAATTGAGACATGATCTCGACGAATTTCTATATCTTCAGTCCTGATGCGTTCGCCCCTTAATGCCCGCACAGCAGGCAAGCTCTCCGCTGGATAGATTTGATCCGTTCCCGCTACATAAAGCTGATAAGCCTCTGATATCTGCTCCGGTGCTATGGAAGTATCAGTTTCTTTGCCCAGGAGTTGATTGCCGCATTGGTTGGCATAGTAAGGGCAACCCGTCGCATCCACGATCGCAATTCCCACCGGAATCGCTTCAAGGAACTGGGTGATCTTGCTTTCCTTAGCCTGCAGTTCTGAGTAAAGGTTGGCATTTTCGATGGCGATCGCTGCTTGAGTCGATAATAGCTGCAACACCTGCGATCGCTCTGGTGTAAATACTCCAGTTGCTAACCGATTTTCTAAATACAATACACCGACCAGCTTTGCTTGATTCAGCAGCGGCAAACAGAAAATAGATTGAGGCTGGTTCTGTTGAATGTATGGCTCATTAATAAAAGCACCTTCACGAGTCGCATCATTTAAAGCAACAGGTTTCAGAGTCCGAGTCACATATTGAATGATTGATTCTGGCAATTGATCGGCAATGGGAATAGACTGTAACACCTGAGTCGCACAAGCATTCTCATCGGCATTGAGTTCACAAGCCGCCTCAATCGACCATTCTCCTGAGTTTTCTAAAATTAGATATCCGGTTTGTGCGCCAGCATTCTCAATTAAAGTTTGCATCAGCGATCGCAGCAATTGATTCAGTTCAATTTTGCGAGAAATCGCCTGTGAAGCTTTCATCACTGCTGCTAAATCGAAAGCAGTATGGAAGGAATTAGAGATAGTTTCAGCAGTAATAGGAAGTGATGTGAAAGCGGCTCTAGACGACTGAGAAAAGAACTGTGGATAGCGAGTTTCTAAGTCTTTAACTTTAGCGGTTGCGCCCCAGCGATCATAACAATAGTGCGCCTCTTTCATATAAGTTTGAGCAATTTTCTCCCGCCCTCGCGCCAGATAATGTTTTGCCGCTAATTCATAAGCGAGTGCTTCTTCTTGGATATACTCATTTTCAGCAGCACCTGCGATCGCCCGTTCATAAAACTCTTCAGCCTCAAGGAATTGCCCTAAGACTCGTGCTTTCTCTGCCTCGACTAGATAAAATTTATGTAAATAATTCATTGGGGCGTGTTCTGCCCATTTCTGCATTTTTTCTTGGTTGGTGTTAACACAATTTAGCCAAGCTACTTTTTCAGAGTTTGAAGCATCGAGCGATAGGCTCAAAAGCGCCAGCGAATGATAGAAACAGAATACAGGTAAAACTCCTATTGCCCTCGCTTCTTCAAAATGTTTCCTTGCCAAAATGGCAGTCTGTACAGCTTGATGATATTCTTCAAATAGATAAAACAGTATGACTTTGTGCAGATATAGCATTTGAATTGCAGTTCCATCTTTAACTGCAATAGCGTGTGATAACGCCTCCTCTTCATTAAACACCCGACCAACTAAGCGACTGGGATTCTCAGACCGATCTAACAAATTAAGAATGGTCTGCCACACCATTGCAATCCAAGTTGAGGGGCTTTCCCGTCTGATTCGATCAACCGTTTTGCTGTATGTTGCCGTTTTCTGTTCCAGTTGGGTGAGTTCCTCACCGACAAAAAACGAGTGGTAGCATACCTCATATGCAGCATAACCAGCAGATTCAAAGTCTCCGGTTTCCACTCCTTCCTGATAAACCTCAACCAGCAGTGGTATCGTCTCCTTAAGATGTACTTTCCATTGCATAATCTGGTCACTAAATACGTGTAATGCTTTAGCCTTGCCTTTTTTGGTATTCAATCGTTCTGCCAAGGTAAGAGCCAATTGACCAAATTTATAGCCGAGTTCAATGTCTTGAACAACTCCACATAGAACCAACCCGTAGCAGGCATAATACAGTGATGACCAGATAGCATTCCCGTAGTTGATTGATAAATTTACCGTTTTGAACGTAATCAGTATCCACAGTGCTGGTGATACTATGAATGCAGCAGACCCTATATTCGCTAGGATTGACATTGCTGCTAGCGGTTCTGGTGCAGTCATCTCTGGTAAATTAATCAAGTCTTCAATTTCTCGTTCAGCAAGTAGTGCAGCCGTTGACTCCAATCCGCCTCGAACATCTAACTCACTTGGATTTTCTTGTAAAATCACTCCCAGGAGCTTCAACACTTCCAAGCCAATTTTGAGTGCTTCTTTCAGGTTGCCCTGTGACAAATATCTTTGAATGCTGCTGTCGTAAACTTGCACTTTGTCAACCACTGTTTTGGCACGAGCGAGTACCACTTCTCCCAACTGTTCCATCTCATCAAAGCAACCCTGGAGATACGCCGCTTCTGCTGCTTCTGAGTACAGCGCTAAGGTGAGATCATACTCAGTCTGCCAACTCTCTGAATTGAGGAGTTTAAGCCCTGTAGTGAAATACTTAAAAGCTGCTTCATAAGCCGTTGCTGCCTTTGCTTTCTGACCTGCCATTAAATTCAATCTGGCAATTTCAGTTCGTTCTGATCGAGCAGTGACTAGCCCAAGTCCTTGATTGAGATGATCGATGATTTCAAACAACCTCTCAGATCGTTGCTCTGGTAAAGTTTTTTCGAGCAAATTGCGACCGATTTGGAGATGAAAAACCTGTTTCTGCGATTCATCAATCAAAGCATAAGCCGCTTGCTGAACGCGATCGTGCAGAAACTTATACTCTTGAACTAACAAATCTTCGTCCAATTCAGACAGAGGTTGAATTAATCCCGCTTGTATTGCTGCTAGTAGATCCTGAAAAATTGCTTTCGGTGATTTTTCGCAAACGATCGCCAATGTTTCCAAATCAAACTCAGACCCAACACAAGCAGCGATGGAGAGAATTTGTTGTGTTGCTTCCGGCAATTTCTGCAACTGACGCAGTAGCAACTTCACCACATTATCCGTGATATTTTGAGCTTCAATCTCTGCCAGGTTCCACTGCCAGCTCAACTGTTGGGCATCAAAGGTCAACAGGTTTTCGCTATGCAGCAGCTTCAAAAATTCACCAACAAAGAAAGGGTTGCCCTCGGTTTTACGCAACACGACTTGGGCTAAGGAACAAACGGTATCAGGATTACGATGTAATGTCTCAGCTATCAGTTGACTCAACGGTTCCAGGGTTAAGGGGGTCAGGATGATTTCCTGAAGTACTGCTCCCTGGTTTCTCATGTTCTCTAGCGTTAAGACCAACGGATGCGTTGGAGTCAGTTCGTTATCTCGGTAGGCTCCGATCAAAAACAGATACTGGATTTGCTCATCAAGTAAGATGAGTTCGATTAACTTCAACGTCGCAGAATCGATCCACTGTAGATCGTCTAAAAAAATGACTAGGGGATGCTCTTTTGCACAAAACGCCCGCACAAATCTTTGAAACGTGAGATTGAAGCGATTCTGTGCATCAGTTGCTCCAACTTTGGGTATAGGCGACTGCTTGCCAATGATTAACTCAACTTCGGGGATGACATCAATGATGATTTGTCCGTTGCTGCCCAGAGCAGTGAGCAGGCGCGATCGCCACACTTCCACCTGCTCATCCGGTTCGCTCAAGAGTTGCTGCACTAACTTTTGCAGGGCATTCACAATAGCGCTGTAGGGAATGTTGCGCCCAAATTGGTCAAATTTGCCAGAGATAAAATAGCCTTGGTTTGCTGTGATCGGTTTATGGAGTTCCTGCACCAATGCCGTTTTGCCGATACCAGCATAACCGGAGACCAGCATCATTTCACGATGCGGTGGTAGGGTAATGTCTTCTTCTGCTCCCCCACTTCCCCATTCCCCTACTCCCTCATTCCCTGCCACTCTGTCGAACGCCGCCAATAATGCTGCAATCTTCGCTTCTCGCCCATACAGTTTTTGAGGAATGCAAAACTGTTCAGAAACATCTTGCAGACCCAATGGCATAGATTCAATTAAACCCACTTCTGCCAGTTGCTGAGCACAGCGTTCTAAATCTGCTTTGAGGCCCCAAGCACTTTGATAGCGATCCTCCGCATTCTTTGCCATCAGCTTCAAAATAATATCTGAAACAGGTTGGGGAATCGTTGAGTTCAATTCATGCGGGGGAGTCGGCGGTCTGGCAATGTGGCAGTGGACTAGCTCCAGGATATCTGTAGTGGGAAACGGTAATTGTCCCGTCAACAGTTCGTAGAAGGTTGCACCCAGTGAATAAAAGTCGGTGCGATAGTCGAGCATCCGGTTCATTCGTCCGGTTTGCTCTGGCGACAAATAGGCGGGGGTTCCTTCTAGAAGATGGAGACTTTTGAATGTGGGATTGGTGCGACTGAAGCGAGTGGCAATGCCAAAATCAATGATTTTGACAACGCCAGTCCTCGGATTAAAGACAATGTTGCCAGGATTAATATCTTTATGGATGACATGAGCCGCATGGATTTTGCCTAGAGTATCAGTAATGGCGATCGCCATATTCAAAAAAACCGACAGCGGTATGGGACAGAAGTCTAATTGTTGCCGCATCCAGCATTCTAAAGACTCTCCACCAAAGTCTTCCAAAAGAATAACCAGCGTGCGCTGGTAGTCTTGCTGGCTGTATGCCTTGACTACACCTTCAATGTTGAGAAAGCGAGTAATTTCATACTCCTGCCGATAGCGAGTTAATTCATGAGGAGAGGGATAATCCTGCTTGAGAACTTTGGCAATCACTGCACAGTTATCTTGCTCTCTGATGCCCTGATACACCAAAGAAGCTAGGCTCTCATAGATTTTGCTGTGGATAGTAACTCCAGGCAGGGTAATCATTGAACGCCCCCCGACGAAAGACTGTCATCCGTTTCCCAAAGTATATCGCTTGCCAAACTCCAGAATATAAAGCTCCTTGTGTAGATCTTTATATCTTGACTTGTAATTGCTCAACTCAGTAGCCAATCAAACTGGTGTGAGGCAAGAGCATGGGAAATAGCCTGGAAGGCAGAGATACTCTGACGGCGAGCCGTATTTACCAATGACCGCACCTGGGCGAACAACTCCGCACCCCAATCGGAGCAAAAGCCATGGGTGACCTTGCGAAAAACCACGCTCCAGCGCAGTGCCTGTTCACTGGAATGATTGGTCGGCGGCACCGTCTCATTGTCGAGGAACAGCAGCAGATGCTTCTCAATAGTCAAGTAGTGCTTGAACAATTGCTGTCCCTCAAGAGACTGGGGCTTCAGATTCAATATCTCCCACAGGCTGCCTCGGAATCGAGAGCCGTATTGCTGAAGCGTTGAGGCAGCCAGGGTCTGCCGTCGTCGGTTCACGGCAATAGCTCCTAGTGACAGCCGCTTCATCCGGATCAAAGGTGTGGGACATCGCTACCGGATTTTGCATTCAGACATTGATGGTCGATCGGTTGTATGAATGTACTTTCGATCAATAGTCCGGACAGTTTTTATATGGCCCAATGGCTTACTCTCTAGGACTTTGAGCCACTGTGGATAATTAAATCAATGTCAGCTCCATGCCTGACTTGCATTTAATTCAACTTTATTTATGATCCTTGCCCTGTAAAGCTTGTAGTCTCGTTCCAAAAACTGTCCGGAGTATTGCCCTGAGTAAAGACGAAAAAGCCGCCCTGCAAGCGAGCATTCTGGAGGAAGGATGCCGCGATCCGTTAGTAGTCTGGGCCGAGGAAAAGCTTCTCATCGACGGCCACAACAGGTTCGCCATCTGTACCGCGCACGGCATACCATACAAAATTGTAGAGATGTCTTTTGACAGTCGGAATGCAGTCAAGGTCTGGACGATCGCCAACCAACTGGGACGGCGCAGCTTGACGCCAGAATCCGTTAGCTACCTGCGCGGCACCTGGTACGAGCTGACCAAGGAATCTCACGGGGGCAAGCGTTTGGCAAACTGTCAAAATGACAGTTTGACAGACAAAATATCGCCAGATAGAGCAAGCTGTCAAAATGGCAGCTTGACAGACAAAACAATGCCAGATGAGGCAAGCTGTCAAAATGACCACTTGACAGACAAAATATCGCCAGATAGAGCAAGCTGTCAAAATGGCAGCTTGACAGACAAAACAGCACGAGAGTTAGGAGAACGGTTCAAAGCTTCCCCCAGAACGATTTACCGGGATGCCCAATTTACTCGAGCTGTGGATGCTCTCAGTTTTATTGGAGGGGACGAAGTGAAGTGGAAAATACTGAATCGCTCTGCTGGGCTGACCAAGAAGCAGGTCATCGCTTTGGCAAACGACACTCGCAGCAATCCGGCTCAGGTTGCCAAAACTTTACAGGGGCGCGACAAAAAAGTAAAACCTGAAGGCGAACCTAAGATCGCTCACCACCTGACGCTCAAAATTGGTTCCTTAGTGGAAGTGTACGCGCCAGATCGCCAAGATGTTAACGGCAGGTTAGGCCGCATTCAGTCAGTGGGCGAGAAAACCGCCACTGTGTGGATGCGACACATCCCCACCGTTACTATGCACTTGTACACCTTCAAACACTCGGCTCTTACTGCTGTACCGCTCGAAAATCAACCCGGACTTCAAGAAATTTGCGATCGCATTGACCGACTTCACAAATTAGAAAATCTAGATCCGTTTGAGATAGAAATCCTCAACTTGTTAGAAAGAACAACGGCTCTTACTCCCACCGAATTGCAGTATTTAGAACAGATTGAGAACAGACACAAGCTTGATTGAGTGCCTCGCAACTATTTTTCCTTTTGGTAACAGCAATAACTTCGGAAACTTTAGTTAACTCAGTTGATAATTCAAACACAGATTCAATCAATTTTTGTTGAGCTGCTAATTGTCGCAGTGAATAATAAGCGATCGCTCGCACTCGCTCAGGAGACTTGCTAGCATTTTTGGCAGCAAACGGTTCCCAGAAAGCACTCAGCACAATCTTAATCTGTTCCGATATTGGGTATGTTTGACTCAAACAGTAATCCCAAACCATCTTATCGAATGGGTCGTCTAGTGCAACTAAAACACCCGATATTTGCGACTGCACTTGCTTCGGATTTTGGTCAGGTAACGGCTGATTGTTCAAATTGGCAATCATAGATTTCTCCTGTTAAACTAACTTATTTACATGCCATTCTCGATTTTAGTATTTGCCCTCAAGGAACAAACTCTCGTTCTTGAGGGGAGCGAATCCACAAAGTACAAAATCCTTTTTGTGCAGGTTTACCCTCTACTGTCAACGTCACCCCCAATCGATTTATCTCAGTTTCACACAGTTTTTTGCCCCCTTTCTCGCTCAACAAAGCTTGATTCCAGCTCATAAATTGGCGAGCATATTTCCCTTCATTGCTTGTTGCCCACTGAATTGTATCCGCGTTCTTG
The DNA here is from genome assembly GCF_036705045.1 of Microcoleus sp. BR0-C5. Taxonomy (NCBI): domain Bacteria; kingdom Bacillati; phylum Cyanobacteriota; class Cyanophyceae; order Oscillatoriales; family Microcoleaceae; genus Microcoleus; species Microcoleus sp. BR0-C5. Next base: position 767 of record NZ_JAUBTR010000107.1, on the reverse strand, counting down.
CGAGCAAACTGACCCTCTTTGCTCAGCCCCCATTCGAGCGCTACGGCTTGTTCTAAAGTGAGCTGGCGCGGCCCTTTTGGGTCGATTTCAGGCGGTGGAATGAACCGGGGCACAGCTAACCCGATAAAAGCGCCGATCGCCATTGCCCCTAACACTACCCCGCTTCCAAAAATCACCGACCAAATATCGTGAGCAACTTTCTCTAAAGCTGCTTGTCGCACTAGGGTGTAAACTGAGTTGGAAATGTGGCGATGTTGCACCTTAACAGCCGCTTTTCCCTGCCGTTCTAAAAACTCCCTGCTTTCTTTTTCCCAATTTTCAGTAAGCTGCCGAACTTGTTCCAATTCTTGAGAGATGACAGCTTGAGAATCTTTCAAATCACCTTGCCATTGAGATTGCCAATTCTTGAAAAACTGGTCAATCTCTTGCGGTTTTTTTTCTAACAGTAGTTCGAGTTGACCTGTAGCCAGCAATACGATAAAAAGCGGGTCATTTTTATTGAGACCGTATCGGTAAGCTGTCTGAATGACATGAGAGCGAAATTTGGAGTCTTTGCCCTTGAGTACCTGGCTGATTAGTGACTCAGTATCTCTCTCGTACATGGGAGGGGCAGATAAAGGATCTCTGTTCAGAGCTTCTCTTTCCCTCGAATCATCGTCTATGAGTTCCCAAAACTCCTCTTCATTTAGCTTAGGAATGAAAATTTAATAACTTTAGCGTCTGCTAAATAGTCGGAACTGCACGATAATTCCATTTGGGTAGGTACT
>NZ_JAUBTR010000106.1:0-15751 GCF_036705045.1 Microcoleus sp. BR0-C5 | reverse complement strand
ACCGAAACATACACCTCTTCATATTCACTCATTTATTTATTATACATCGCTGATGTTATTTAATTCTCATTCCTAAGCACCAGTTTATGATTTATCAGGAGTATCGCTTAACGATTCCCTCTAATGATGAGTATTCTGTCCCTCAGCTACGGATGATGATTCGAGAGGCCGAGGAGATTATAGAAAGGCAAATTACTCTTGAAGAATGGAATAGCTTGTGAACTAACACACGCTCATTCCAAAAAAGTTTATGGTATTTTTGCCATTTGAAATAGTTGTGACGCCGTAAATTCTAATCCCTCAAAAAGTGGCTCTTTTAATAGGGTATCTCCCAGATAAGTCTGCGGTGCTGCATCGGGGTAAAAAACTGTAATGCTTCTAGCCTTGCTATCTACTACCCAAACCCGCAATACCTGAGCATCTAAATAATTTCTCGCTTTGGCAGCTAACTGACCGAAAGTTGGTTCGGGTGAAATAATTTCTATGACTAATTCTGGGGCTACAGGACAGGCTTCATCTTGATTCCAGTCAGGAGATAAGCGTTCGTAAGAAACATATAAAAGGTCTGGTACTGGCACCCAGTCTCGCCCCAGTCTGGTTAATCTTACCGCCCATTCTACACCAATTTCTCCCCGTTCCTCACCCCACTGTTCGAGGAGTTTTATTAGGCTTCTGGTGAGGCGAAAATGAAATTTTTTAGGTGACATCTTCGGTACTGCTTGCTCGTCAATAAGTTCGTAGGTAATATCGCCTTCTCCTTCGGGAAGAGCGAAAAACTCTTCCAGAGTTAGTTGAGTTTTTGTCTGGAGCATAATATTCCTCTGCTGTGGGCAGGCAAGTTAGTATTATTTTAACTTAAATATTCATTGACATAATACAAATGTTATGATAAAGATTGGCAAAATCTCAGGTTTTAACTGCCGAATTTGCGATCGACTCCTAGATCGACACCCCCAAAAGGTTAAGATTCTAATCTGACCCTCCTGCAATGATTGCTTTACCTCCTATGGCAGAAACCTTATTGTTCAACGCCCTCCGCGAGGCGTTAGACGAAGAAATGGCCCGCGACTCCGCCGTATTCGTACTCGGCGAAGACGTAGGCCAATACGGCGGTTCCTACAAAGTCACCAAAGACCTCTACAACAAATACGGCGAACTTAGAGTGCTCGACACCCCGATCGCCGAAAATAGCTTTACAGGCATGGCAGTAGGCGCAGCAATGACGGGATTGCGGCCGGTCATCGAAGGCATGAACATGGGCTTTTTGCTGCTGGCCTTCAACCAAATTTCCAACAATGCCGGAATGCTGCGCTACACATCGGGCGGCAACTTCAAAATGCCAATGGTAATTCGTGGGCCCGGCGGCGTGGGCAGGCAACTCGGCGCGGAACACTCCCAGCGCCTAGAAGCATATTTCCAAGCAGTACCGGGTTTGAAAATAGTCGCCTGTTCGACTCCCTACAACGCCAAAGGACTCTTAAAATCAGCCATCCGCGACGATAACCCCGTTCTGTTTTTCGAGCACGTTCTTCTTTACAACCTCAAAGAAAATTTGCCAGAAACAGAATATTTAGTGCCGCTGGACAAAGCAGAAATTGTGCGATCGGGCAAAGATGTCACAATCGTGACATATTCGAGGATGCGACACCACGTCATGCAAGCCGTGCCCGCCCTGGTAAAAGAAGGTTACGATCCAGAAGTAATCGACCTAATTTCTCTCAAACCCCTGGACATGGAGACCATCGGCGCATCCATTCGCAAAACTCACAAAGTAATTATTGTAGAGGAGTGCATGAAAACAGGAGGCATCGGTGCCGAACTAATTGCCTCAATCAGCGATCGATTTTTTGACGAACTCGACGCACCAGTTTTGCGCCTGTCTTCACAAGATATTCCCACACCTTACAACGGCAATTTGGAAAGACTGACAATTGTCCAGCCCAATCAAATTGTCGAAGCCGTCCAAAAAATGGTAGCTTTGCGAGTATAAATAGTGATTAGTCAGTAGTCATTGGTTGACTGTTGACTGTTGACTGTTGACTGATGACTGTTGACTGATGACTGATGACTGATGACTAAAATCTGCCAACCGCCAACTGCCAACTGCCAACTGCCAACTCACCAATGACTAATAATTAAATATGCAAAAACAACGTTCCCTATTAGCCCTAATTTTTGTTCTAATCATCGCCGCCATTACTGTAATAGTAACAATTCCGACGCGGCTGGGATTAGACTTGCAAGGAGGGTCGCAACTCACAATTCAAGTAAAAACTACCCCCACAATTCCCAAAATTGACCAGGGAATGTTAGAAGCAGTGCGGCGGATTGTGGAAAACCGCGTCAACGGTTTGGGTGTTTCCGAAGCATTAGTCCAAACAGTAGGAGAAGACCAAATTCTCGTGCAGTTGCCCGGAGTAAATGACCCGCAGCAAGCAGAACGAGTTTTGGGCGGCACGGCCAAGCTAGAATTTCTGGAACAACTGCCAGGAACAGAAGCACAATTGGGCATTGAAAGGCAGTTGCAGCAGGAATTGCTGGTCAAACAAGAAGAATTGAAAACTAGCCCGAATGAGGCAGCAATTAAAGAAAATCAGGCTGCTTTGAAAAGAAGCAATGAGGCGATCGCCAAACTATTCAAAAGCAGCGGCCTCGGCGGCGAAAACCTCAAAGACGCTCAACCTCAACCCTTGGCGGCTGGGAACAACTGGAACGTTGCTCTTGTTTTCGATACCAAAGGAGGCGAACTATTTGCCCAACTCACTAAAAATTTAGCCGGCACCGGACGCAGTATCGGTATTTTCCTAGACGAAAGAATGATCAGTTCTCCAGTCGTCGGCGTTGAATTTGCCCAAACAGGAATTACTGGTGGGAGTGCCGTAATTCAAGGCAACTTTACAACCCAAGAAGCCAACGATTTGGCAGTGCAATTGCGGGGTGGTGCTTTGCCTGTGCCGGTCGAAATTGTCGAAAACCGTACTGTCGGCGCTAGCTTGGGTAAAGACAGCATTCAAAGCAGTATTAACGCAGGTATCGGCGGCTTGATTTTAGTCTTGATTTTCATGGTGGCCTACTATCGACTCCCCGGCGTAATTGCCAATATTGCGCTGTTAATTTATGCTCTGTTAACTTGGGCAGCTTTCGTGCTTTTGGGAGTGACATTAACGCTGCCGGGAATTGCTGGTTTTGTGCTCAGCATCGGGATGGCTGTGGATGCTAACGTGCTGATTTTTGAGCGCACGCGGGAAGAGTTGCGGGCGGGGAAATCGCTTTATAGATCTGTAGAATCGGGTTTTTACCGCGCTTTTTCCAGCATTTTAGACGGCAACGTCACAACAGTTATTGCTTGTCTTGCTTTGTTCTCCTTGGGCGCTGGTTTAGTTAAAGGGTTTGCTGTAACTCTGGGATTGGGCGTAGTAGTAAGTATGTTTACTGCGCTCACTTGCAGCCGCACTCTGCTGTTCGTAGTATTGAGTTTTCCAGCATTGCGGAAACCTCAGTGGTTCTGTCCCGATTTGTCGAAAACTGCTAATAGTTAACTGTTGACGGTTGACGGTTGACTGTTGACTGTTGACGGTTAACAGACTACGTAAGGTACGCACTCGGTAAGGGACGCATTGCCCACCCTACCTTGAGAAGTTTTTCTTCCTTCTTTCCTCTTCCTTCTTCCCTCTTCCTTCTTCCCTCTTCCTTCTTCCTTCAAATTATGAAATTCAGTGTAATCAAATATCGATCGCTCTGGTGGAGTATTTCCGCCGCTATAATCCTCGCAGGTATAGTGTCGATGGCGATTTCTTGGACTCGTCCCGACATCCGCGCACCACTGCGCCCTAGTTTGGACTTTATCGGCGGCACTCGGCTGCAATTTGAACTCGACTGCACGAAACCGGAAAATTGTAAACCCATCGATCTTGTTGCTGTCCGTGAAGTCCTGGACAGCCAAGGTTTAGCGGGCAGCAGCATTCAAGTTATCGGTCAAGAACAGCAGGGTTTGTCACTGCGAACAAAAACTTTGGATGTCGAACAGCGGACTAATTTGCAAACAGCTTTGAGCGAAAAGATAGGCGCTTTTTCTCCTCAATCTACTCAAATTGATACGGTTGGGCCTACCCTCGGTAAACAATTATTTACTTCGGGATTGTTGGCTTTATTCCTTTCCTTTGCTGGAATTACGGTTTATCTAACGTTCCGCTTTCAGTTAGATTATGCCTTTTTTGCTTTCGTTGCTCTCTTCCACGACGTGTTGGTTACTCTTGGTGTTTTCTCGTTTTTGGGTTTAGTTCAAGGAGTGGAAGTTGACAGCTTATTTGTTGTCGCTCTCTTGACAATTATCGGTTTTTCTGTTAACGATACAGTGGTAATTTACGATCGCGTGCGCGAAGTAATCAAGCTAAATCCGGGACAGTCGATCGATCAAATTGTCGATGATGCTGTCATGCAGACGCTGGGAAGGTCAATTAACACAACGTTTACCACGCTGCTGACATTGTTTTCAATCTTTTTGTTTGGCGGCGAAACCCTCAAATACTTTGCTTTAGCTTTGATTGTCGGCTTTATTGCGGGTGCGTATTCGAGTATTTTCATTGCCAGCACGCTGCTAGCTTGGTGGCGCAGTCGCACCGCCCACTCCATCCCCGTCCCCGCAGAAGGAATCAACCAGTCAGAGGAAGTTTAATTGACTGTTGACGGTTAACTGTTGACGGTTAACTGTTGACGGTTAACTGGTGACTGACTAATAATAAATCATCAAATAACCAATGACAAATAACAAATGACAAATAACAAATGACTACTGACCCAACTTTTGAAATTGAAGTCCAAAGGCTTCACAAACTAACAGTTTACGGCCGCTGGTTAACTGTGATATTGCTGTGGATTAGTGTCGGTTCTTTGAGCATTTGGGGTTTGCGCCGCGAAATCGCTTTGTGGTTAGAACACTTCACTTGGGCGGCGGTGCGCTACGGTTTATCTTTTAATCGTTGGCCCACTCTCGGTTTGGGTTTGTGCTTGGGAATGACTTTAGCTGTTCTAACTTGGCAAAGTCGCAATATGGTGCGAGGATTGCCCCTGCGGGAAAAACAGGGTTTGGAACAACAAGTTCGCCGCATTCGCCAACAGGGGCCGAGTCATCCTTTGTGGAAGTGGGTTTGCAAAGGTTCACCGTAGCTGACGGGCTTTATTCTTTAGTCTCAAGCCAGAGGAACGAAAGTTTGACAAGAAGCGGTTTCAACCGCCGAGTCCCTAACTTTTATTGCTTCTTCCATCTTCCATCTTCCATCTTCCATCTTCCATCTTCCATCTTCCATCTTCCATCTTCCATCTTCCTTCTGTTGTATCACGCAAAGCGAGGCAAAATATGTGCTAGGGAAGACTGTTGAAGTGGAATTTCGATCGCAAATTCGGCTCCTTTTCCCGGTTCCGAAAAGCACTTCAATTCCCCGCCGTGTTGGTTGACAACAATTTCATAGCTAATCGACAGTCCCAAACCCGTTCCTTGGCCGACCGGCTTAGTAGTAAAGAAAGGGTCAAACAACCGCTTCCGAACATCTTCTGTCATCCCCGGGCCGTTGTCATAAATTTTAATTATTACCTTTTTTTTATCAATTAACTCCGTGCAAATCCGAATCGTAGGAATCAGGCGGGTAGAGTTAGAAAGTGATGATTGAGTCGTTGTACAAGACTGCTTTTGCTCGCATGATTGCGACTTTTTCTGGCTTTTTTTATCGAGATTTTCGTATTTATTAGACTCAACAAGAGCGTAAATTGCATTAAGTAAAATATTCATAAATACCTGATTTAGCTGTCCGGGATAGCACTGCACCAGTGGCAAGTCGCTGTATTCTTTGTAAATTTCGATCGCCTCCTGCCCCGGTTTCCCTTTAAGCTGGCTTTGCAACAGCATAATAGTGTTGTTGATACCGTCGTGAATGTTGACATGCTTCATTTCAGCTTCGTCTAATCTGCAAAAATTCCGCAGCGACAAAACGATGTCGCGCACTCTTTCTGCACCTTGCTGCATGGAATTTAAGACTCTTGGCAAGTCTTCTAGCAAATAATCGAGTTCGATTTTTTCAGCTTCCGCTGCAATTTCCGGTATGAATTCGGAACACTGCTGCCTGTAGATGTTGAGCATCTGCATTAAAGATTGCGTGTATTCTTTAGCGTGGTGCAAATTGCTGTAGATAAAGCCGATAGGATTGTTGATTTCGTGAGCTACTCCTGCGACTAACTGCCCCAAAGAAGACATTTTTTCAGTTTGAATTAGTTGAGTTTGAGTGCGCTGAAGTTCCAGCAGGGCAAGTTCGAGCTGTTGGGCTTGATGTCTCAATTGCGCTTGCGACTCGCGCATCGCTACGGTTGATAACTCGTGAATTTGCAACTGAGAAAGCAGCAGTTGGTGTACGTCTAAAAGTTTGTAAGTTTCCGGTTCTACTTGTACTACAATTGGTTCGTGGATTAGTTCGGGCGATCGCTCCAAAGACTGCCGCACTGCTGTCATAATTGAGGTGTCGCGATCGAGAACCAACATATCAGTTTTAGTAAAGCGGTAGAGTATGAACAAAGGCTGTTGAGAAAATAACTCCAAGCTGTAGGGGCGGCTCATGTGTTCAAAATAACGCCGCCGCGAAATCATCCCTATAAACTTTCCTTGCTGAGTGATGATGATGCCGGGAACTAAAGGGTTTGCTTGAAAAATTTTAGCAACTTCGTCCCCCGGACACTCAGATTCTAGGAGAAAGTCGTACAGGGTTAATTCCTGTAGAGTCGATCGCAAACCAAGCGGCGATTTTAGGGGACTCAACCCGTCAGTTTCATACACTGCTCCCTCCTTTGGTAATTGGCAGTTGCGGTTGGCTCCTGGAGTCTTGCCTACTATTTAGAATGCCTTTTCAACTCTTTTTATAGCTTAGTTATCAACTTCCCTCTGCTCCCTCGAATCCAGTTAATTCAGCAGGATTATTTTTTGCCTTAAATCCTGCTGGTGTCCCCCGAAACGATATTGCAGGTTAGATTGATTTAACAGCAGACACCCCTTTGAAACCTGACTATGTATTGAATTTTATATATCCAAGATTTTACTAAGCCGAATATAACAGTCATAACTATTTTTAATGTTTGATGACATTAATTTGGTTCAGATGGATAGACATCTGCGACCTGTGCCAGTACATTTGCTATTACCCCTTGCGTAAAATTATATTACAATAAGACAACAATAGCGACAAATCGGCTGCCGATCGCCCGATTGTAAAATTCAGGCAAAACTGGTTTCCGGCAATTGCCCATAAATCTCAATTGTCAGTTTTTTTGCACCAATGCCGATCGCACTCAACCCAGGGATTGTATATTGTAGGTAGTCTCCCAGCGGACAGCCGATGGCGAGCAATTTGTCAAGTTCGGCTGCTTATACTTTAGCCACATCGACACTCCAAAGCCTCACCGAGGAAATTTTTCCCGGCAGATGCTAAAGTTGTGCGATCGCAACTAAAACTCACATTCCACACATCCGCTTAATGTGCCTTAAAAATTTGCAGAAAAGTACCGTCTGGCAGCAAACTTGATATTCAAATTCTGTCCCTGCCAAATCGGACAGGGAGAATCAAGAGGAAGCCGAAGCAAATAATTTTATTTTACCCTACTTTTCCCCAAGCTCAACTTCAATTTGAGGAAATTGGTTTGGTTGCGATATTTCGATCGCTGTTACTTCTCCTCCCCCTTGATTTTAGGCAATTCTCATTAGAAACTCTAAGATGTTGATTTGAGGAACATCGGGGGGGCGGGTTTGATTTGGCGATCGCACTGAGCTAAATTGAAATGACATTTGAGGAAAGTAAGCGACGGTTTCCATGTGCGGTTTCCCGAACTAAAGGTGGTAACTATATACACGGCGGGGCGATCGTACTTTCAGTACAATGTCAGTATTTCAACCTGTACACCTGTTGAGTCTGAGTCTCTGAGAGTGTGAAAGTCGCTCTCATCCTTTCCTTGTCTGGATTGGAAGTTTTTCAAGGGTTAGGCTGTGCGAGGGTTAGAAGCAGACAGTTAACTAAACGGCACAAGGAGAGAGGGACAGATGGGATAAGCCCAGAAGCGAGAGAGTGAGGGAATTTTCATCATCATACCCTCATAAAATGACGACAGCAGCAGCAAGATCACCCAAAAGAATGATTGATTCAAAAAAAGTTGTGTGTTATATTTCAATATAATTCTATACAAAAATACTTTTACCTAAAAGGAGAACAAAAAATGGACACACCTACAGATCGCGCACAAGAACCAGTCGGGACAAGAGATCTCGAATCAATACCTGTATCTGAGAAAGTTTCTGCCCAAAAAGTTGCTGAGGTTAATTTTGAAACGACTCCTTTAGAAACCCCTGCTTATACTCAGGAAAAAGTTAGCGTCGAGGAGGTAAAAATTAACGGCGACGATTTGGTTGCTAAAGTTAAAGAATTGATTCACGAAGGAAATATCCGCCGCATCATTATCAAAAATGAAGAGGGACGAATCTTAGTAGAAGTTCCTTTGACGGTGGGAGTAGTCGGTGGAGTCATCGGTGCGGCATTGTTTCCAGTCATTGCAGCAGTAGGAGCAATAGGTGCATTAGTCGCTCACATGACCATCATCATTGAAAGAACAGAATAAAAAAAAATTCAGTTGTTAGTAAGGCTCCTGTCCGGTTAATTTCCCGTAATAAAGCTTGTTGGTAGTGAGTACGACTATCCTCTCTGGATAGATGAGAAAAAACTTGTCTTTACTACTAAAAACTTAATTGTGGCTATCTAACCGGACTTAAACACATTTCAAGCACAAACTGGCTTTATAAATATAGCAATCCTTGCAGGAGTCGTAATTTTTTTTACGACTCCTGCAAGGATTGCTATCTGCTTGTACAGTAAGCATTATAAATAACTCATTTAGCCTATATTCTTTGTGGAAGTATGGCTAATTCTATGCCTTTGGGGACTTGGGAATCACTCTAAGGGTAGAGCCTGGTTAATACCTTAACAAGTTACATTGGATACAAATGAAGGAAAAACCAAAAGTTCTCTAAACTCCCTAAGCAGAAAGCTGTTAAGCATTTAAACTCATGAGCCAAACACCCAACGCTTACACCTGAATCTTGACAGTAAATCGAAATAAGTGATTTAAATGCTCAACAGCTTAGCTCAAGTTTTCCAACCAGAGCATCTCCTACAGACAAATATTTTTTGAATAGTTGTGGCGAAGATAATTATGAAACCTAACGAAGAAAATAGCTCTAGCCGTGAAATTCATCAAGAAGTTCACACAGATGCAACTAACGGCCACGTCAGTACAACGCGAACCACTACAAATGTTCCGAGTACAACTGCGAAGGCTTCTAAAGAAGCAGCTCATCACCAAGGTTATGTACAGGGTGAAATGGCCGAAAATCACCGCCAAGTTGGAGTCCAAGAAGTCCGCGATAACGAGAATGCAGGTCGCGGGTTACTGTTAGGAATTCTTCTTACTTCTTTGGTAGGCTTAGTTCTCGGCAGTGTATATTACTTCAATCGGGGTGAGGAGGCTCCTACTCCTACTGCTGCTCCTGTGATTGTTGTACCGAAAGCGAATCAACCTTCAGCAACACCTGCTCCGACTCGGACTATAGAGAGAGAAAAAACGATCATTCAAAAGATTGTTCCCGTTCCGGTTCAAGCATCTCCAGCTCAAAAGGCTACGCCTGCTCCTCAACCAAGTCCAGCTCAACAGGCAACTCCGGCGCCTCAAGCAAATCCGTCTCCCAATATCAATATTACAATTCCAAATTCACAGCAGCAAGATGCACCCGCTCAGCAAGCAGCGCCGTCTCCATCTTCGCCGTCAAATAATACCAATACTACGGTTCCGAATTCGCAGAGGGAGCCAGCTTCCACTCCGCCAACTGCAGCACCTGAGAGTTCAGCTACTCCATCTCCAACTCAAGATGAGGGCGCTCCTGGTGCAGGTACGAGTGGCGAAACTAATACCGAAAGCCGGAGCGAGTCTAATCCTACGGATACGGCTGTACCTGAAAGCAACTCCGGCGCAGAGGGTGCGACTGGTTCGGGGCAATAGAAGTTTGATGTCGAATTAGTCCGCCAGAGGTTCAAACCCCTGACTCATAGCTAAAGTCCTTTAAAGCTGATATCTGGCACCATTGTCAGCAACAGGCAAGATGCCTGTTCCACAAAGAATTAATTTTCTTGTGGAACAGGCATTTTGCCTGTTCATAAAAGGCTTATTGAGAATGGTGCAACATCTGAGTTAAAGAGGACTTTTTTTATGGTTTAAACTGAAATCTTGCACCATTATCAATAAGCCTGCTATAGGCGGGATCTCCTGCCCAAACCCTACTCCCCACAAGAAAACTCATTCTTTGTGAAACAGGCGCGAAAGGCTGTTAAGCGAGAATGGTGCAACATCTCAGACTAACCGGACATTGTGGCTGAACTCAAGAAACCTGGTTTCTGCGATGGAAAACGTTTTAAGATTGTGCCAACCTATCCTAAGAAACTGTTTGGTGAACTAATTTAACTTTCCCTAAAGCCGTCTTCCTGCTGTCAAAGAGTTTCATCACGCCGGAGGTGATGGTCTCGATGACATCGGGAGCGCAGTAAGAGAGAAACTCTTCCGAAGAAGTAGGATCTGCAAAAAACTCTTGAGCTTTCTTCAAAAAGTTTTCTGTTTCAGCAAAGCCGATAGATTTGATAATAAACGTAGAAACCGGGGAGTTTTTAATATCATAGCGCGATTCTTGATTGCGTCCTATTTCTAGCAGGTCTAACACTTCTCTTTGCAACTGACTTTCTAATGGGTAGGCGCTCTGTCTGTTGGGCAAGTAATCCTCCAAAACAGAGGTTTTAAATCCTGGTGTTCGCAATTCTCCCATCATAGTTGAAAGGGGAATATCGCGCCCCAAACGGTAGGAAAGAGCTTCTAAAATGGCGATGGTAATTAGCTTGACACCCAGATAAAGTTTAGCAACTTCGATATTTTTTCGAGTTCTGGCAATCAGGTTAGCGTAGGTTTCATCGTCCGGCTCTTGCATAAACTGCTGGAAAACCAGTTCCGGTTTGAGGAAGTTCAAAAATCCTTCCATTTTTTGCAGAGACCTGCGATATCCGGCAACAGTATAGGAATTAACATTGGTCAATTCGTGGTTGGTTTCTGGCATCAAATTCCAGGTATTGTCTAAGAAATTAGAGGAATTGCGAGAGGCAAAATTCTCGACATCTCTATTTGCTAACCTGACAGCACGCTTGACAAGTTCTACAATTTCTGCAGGGTTCCATCCCAAGTTAAAATCGCGATTTATACTTACCAAACGCTGGTACAAAAGTTTGATCGCGCTCAAACCTGTGGGCGAAACGGGACGAAAAGGGATAGTAGCTTCGATGCAAGCTGTTATCTCAGCGATCGTACTAGCTGGCAAAAAAGGCTCCAAAGATTTGGCAGCAATAACGGCACTCAAAAATTCGTTTTGGCCGCCAAACGGAGAGAGAGTCTTGCCGGGAATAAACCCAAATACTGAGGCCACTAGCTGATACATGGCATCGTCGGGCAGTTCGGTTTCATCTCTAATAACTAACTGCGATCGCACCTCTTTGACAAAAGGACAAAGGGCACTGCTAATATTGAAACTAACGCCCTGATCGACTTGCACGTACACGAGGTCGTGAAACAGTGCAGCCAGCACCTCGATCGGATCGACTGACCCCCCGACCTCAAAAATGTGTTCCGACGTGTGAAAGTAGCGCCAAGGCCCTCTCATCGTTTGAATAATTAGCTCAGCTATCTGCTCCAGCTTGGGAATGTCTACTCGACCTCCCAATTGCTCGATCGAGCTTACCAAGCAATCCAAGCACCGTTTTTGTTCTGCCAAAAGCTCCATTTACACACCTCCAGTGCATTCCCTGATTGTCTTGCGCTTGATTGAATGGTATCAAAACGCGCTGCGATCGTGCCATAATTCGTCACTCAAAAATTTCAAATTTTAGGGTGAAACAGGGAGAGGGGGCGAGGGAAAGAGGAAGAGGGAGGAAGAGCGAGGGAGAGCGAGGCAGAGAGAGCGAGAAATTAAATATTAAAAATTCTGCCGTGGTGGAGCTTCGGACCAATTGGGCGATCGGTATCATAAATTACAGTAAAAATGACAAAAACTGGGTAAAAACTTGCTGAATTTTTGAGGAAATTATGAGGGATTTGTGACAAAAGCTCTGGGTGGGTAGCATTGACACCAGCTTCAAGCTGCGGCGGTATAAATACTGCGTGTCGCCTCACAATAAGAGTCCTAGACGTGCTGATCAACTTCAGTTGATTAGCTTTCGGGCAGTTGGTCTAAAGCTTCCTCGATCGCCACTTTAACTGCGGCCTTGGTTTGCTGTCGCCTCCCCCAATCTAACACAAACAGAACTTACACAACTGTCACCAGTGATCCTGGCACCATGCATCACAAAATCAGACAATAAACATGGGAACCTCCAGGTGTTTCAGTGGCTCAATTAAATAATTGGACAACATCAATCGAGCTTAAATACCCCTTAATCCCTTAGTCCCCCTCTGCTGGGACTTCGTATGTTTAGAAGCGATTTAAATCGCCGAATCAACTGTTAGATACCCAACTTCTTTAAGAAGTCCGCGATCGGGGTATTTTGTCTTTTGAGCCGTTGGTGACTTAGGAATGAGAATTAAATAACTTACAAGTTTGATGGTTCTTGTGGGATGGGCGTCCCGCCCAACCCCTACTCTCCACTTTCAAGAGTGTAAATTATTTAATTCGCGATCCTTACTGCATGCGATCGATCGTCCGATACTGCACCGCCTCCGCCACATGATTCGTTTTCAAGCTTTCATCCCCCGACAAATCAGCAATAGTTCTAGCAACCTTCAAAATGCGATCGCTCGCCCTCGCCGAAAGTCCCAACTTCCGAATCGCCATCTCCAATAAATTCCGAGAAGCATCATCCAACTGACACCATTTGTTAATGTGACTGCTTTGCATCTGGGCATTACAGCGCAAACTAGATTCCGACTGAAAACGGCGAGTTGCCAGCTCTCGCGCCCGCTGCACCCTCACCCGCACCGGTTCCGACTCCTCCCCCGTCGGCTGTCGCGTAATTTCCTCGGGTTTCAAACGATTAACCGCCACTTGCAAATCAATCCGATCCATCAAAGGCCCCGAAAGTTTTGCCCAATATTGCTCCCTCTTTTGCGGCGAACAAGTACACTGTTGGATCGAATCGCCGTAATAACCGCAAGCGCAAGGATTTGTACTCGCAACTAAAGTAAATTGCGCCGGAAACATCACCGATTGTCTAGTTCTAGAAATCGTCACATAACCATCTTCCAGCGGTTGTCGCAAAAACTCCAAAACATCTCTTTTAAACTCAGTTAATTCATCCAGAAAAAGTATGCCGCGATGTGCTAAAGAAATTTCACCCGGACGCGGAAAACTGCCGCCACCTACCAAAGAAGGCCCCGATGCTGAATGGTGAGGACTGCGAAAAGGCCGATCGCCCACCAAGCTGCCCTTATCCTTCAACAACCCAGCCACCGAATGAATTTGAGTCACATCCAAAGCTTCATCAAAAGTCAGCGGCGGCAAAATACCCGGCAAACGCCTCGCCAACATAGTCTTACCGCTCCCTGGCGGCCCCACAAAAATTAAATTGTGTCCCCCCGCCGCCGCAATTTCCAAAGCCCGCCGCGCGTGAATTTGCCCCTTTACATCCTTTAAATCTAAACCAGAAAACCGCGTTTTAGCTAACTCTTTTCGACCGTTTACTTCTACAGGCGAATAAACTTCAGGATTGTTCAAAAAATTAGTAACTGCAAAAATATTCTCAAAACCATAAACAGATATTCCGTGCACCAAAGCCGCTTCCTGCGCGTTACCAGCCGGTACAACCAACCCCGAAATACCCATTTTTTGAGCAGCAGCCGCGATCGGCAAAACTCCAGCCACAGGCCGCAAACTCCCATCTAAAGAAAGTTCCCCTAAAAACAAATAATCTCCCAAAAGTTCACCGCTGACTTGTTCCGATGCTGCTAAAATGCCAATGGCGATCGGCAAATCAAAACTCGGCCCCTCCTTCCGCAAATCCGCCGGAGTCAAATTAATTACAATACTCCGCATCGGAAAAGCATATCCCGAATTTTTCAGCGTAGCCCTAACCCTTTCCTTAGCTTCTTGCACCGCAGAATCTGGCAATCCCACAACCACAATTTTCGGTAGCCCCCCCGACACATCAGCCTCAACACCCACCTTTACCGCGTCAATTCCAACTATCGATGCACTCCACACCCTAGCAAGCATTTTTCTTAATCCTTAATTTGCCTGTCCTTGATTCATCATCTATTATGATTAAGAATGACTAATGAATATCGGGAGAGGCAAGAAAAACTTTTCCTTGCCTCTTCTTTTTCTCCTCTTTCCTCTCTCCTGCTGAGTCTTCCCTCTTCCCTCTTCCCCTTCTCCCTTCCCACTTGGGCCTTCCCTCTTCCCACTTCCTCTTCTCCCTTCCCACTTGGGCCTTCCCTCTTCCCACTTCCCACTTGGGCCTTCTTCCTTCTTCCTTCTTCCTTCTTCCTTCGTTAACACCCATGACAACTCAAGAAACGCTTTTCAGCAAAATCATCCGCAAAGAGATTCCCGCAGACATCGTTTATGAGGACGACTTGGCCCTCGCCTTCAGAGATATCAATCCGCAAGCACCCGTCCACATCCTCGTCATTCCCAAACAGCCTATTGCCAAATTAGCCGATGCCGAGTCGGGAGATCATGCTCTGATGGGACACTTGCTGCTGACTGTCAAACGGGTAGCAGAACAACTCGGACTTAGCAACGGCTATCGCGTCGTCATTAATAGCGGCAGCGACGGCGGCCAAACTGTAGACCACCTGCACCTTCACATTCTCGGCGGACGGCAGATGAAGTGGCCCCCAGGCTAAAGGCTAATTTTTACGCAGAACTTGCGGACTCATCCTCAGAAACCCGGTTGATTTATCTTGCCCAGCGCTTCAGAAACCGGGTTTCTTTTTTCGTCAATAAACCCGGTTGATTGGCTCTTATTGAGAATGCAGCCCGATCACACTAGAAACCCGCTTGTCAGTATTCTCCAGATAAAAATTTACCCTCCCAGAATCCACCGATTATATGTGAATAAATATTAAAAATCATCTCTTCAAGACCTAATTAAGAGATATTTAAATAGAAAGGATTTCGACCTGAAGAAAATAAAATGCTTGAACTGCTGAACCAAGCTACGCACAATAGATTCAGTTCTTCAGGTCGCTATATTTAACCGATTTAGTGTGTAATATTACTTTGTAAAGAACTACAAATATTTACGAAAAATTCAGTCTTTGTAAAAGTTTGTAAAATGTTTAAATTGTCAGCAGAAATCCCTTGGCAAACTAGAGTGAATGGTGTTACTAATAGAAGCGTGGGGCATCCCCACAACGAACCTTGAAAATTCAATTAAGCAATCATAAATCAAATGACAACAACCGTACAGCGTCGCGAAAGCGGCAACGTTTGGGAACGGTTCTGCGAGTGGGTAACTAGCACCGATAACCGCATTTATGTAGGTTGGTTCGGCGTCTTGATGATTCCCACCTTGCTGAGCGCCACCGCCTGCTACATCATCGCCTTCATCGCTGCTCCTCCCGTGGACATCGACGGCATCCGCGAACCAGTAGCAGGTTCCTTAATGTACGGTAACAACATCATCACAGGTGCTGTTGT